>JAQVEI010000183.1 GCA_028697695.1 Lentimicrobiaceae bacterium | reverse complement strand
CATTCCAGCAGTAAATCCGGAAGTATTGGTCGTAAATCAGCGATTGCAAAAAGTTTTTGCAGACGGAGTTAAAAAAATGCCGGAATCGGTAGAGGTGCTGTGGGATAAAATTCCTGAAGCACTTATTGTGTACCGTACGCCTGAATTGCAGACCTGGTGGGGACAACTTAATGATACATGGAAAGATGTATTCAATAAGCTGGAGCCGGGTACAGGAATACCCGACCGTGAACGCCTGCATCGTATGGCATCCATACGCTCACTCGATCTAAGCCAAAACCGCGAAATAACCGGCCTGTATCCGCTACGTATTTTGCAGCGGCTCGAAGTACTCAACATTTCAGGGTTGCAGGTGAATGATATCAGTCCTCTTATGGCCATTCGGCGATTGGTAGAGTTTAATTGTGCCAATACACCCGTTACCGATTTAAAAGGTATCTCAGGCCAGCAACATCTGAAAATAATTAACTGTTCTAATACTCCTTTGAGCGACATCGATCCACTTAGTCTGCTTCCAGTACTTGAAGATGTTAACATTTCCGGCACGGATGTAAATAAACTTAACGCTTTGGGCAAGACTTACTCACTGGTGAGTTTATCCTGTTTCAATACCCGAATCAGCAACTTGAAGCCACTGGAGGATCTTGATCATTTAAAAGTGCTTAAAATCTACAATACCAGGGTGTCATCACGAAGGGTGGAAAAGTTTAAAGAACTTCGACCAAATGTTGAAATAATTTATTATTAAAGGATCATTGCAATTCTTTCAATGGGTGATTGTTTGTGTAAATTCTTGCAAACATTCGTTCGTAAGAAAGCTGATGCTGTGGAATTCCCGTTAAGTCGTTTTTTTTAGTAGATTTGTAAATTCTCTAATAAATTGCCTATGTCACAAAAAGTTGCACTGATAACCGGAGTAACCGGTCAGGATGGAGCCTATCTGGCTGATTTTTTACTGCGTAAGGGATACATTGTCCATGGGATTAAACGGCGCAGCTCTCTGTTTAATACCGCGCGTATAGATCATTTGTATCAGGATCCGCACATCGAGAACCGGAATTTCATTCTGCACTATGGTGATATGACGGATTCCTCCAATATCATCCGTATCATTCAGGAAGTGCAGCCGGATGAGATTTACAATCTGGCTGCCATGTCGCATGTGATGGTAAGTTTTGATTCACCTGAATATGTAGCCAATGCTGATGGGGTTGGTACCCTGCGCATATTGGAGGCTGTAAGATTGCTCAATCTGGTAAATAAAACCCGGGTATATCAGGCATCCACCAGCGAACTGTATGGACTCGTACAGGCAGTTCCCCAAACGGAAAAAACTCCTTTTTACCCCCGTAGCCCATATGCAGTAGCCAAATTGTATGCTTACTGGATTACTGTGAATTACCGGGAAGCCTATGGGATTTTTGCCTCGAATGGCATACTGTTTAATCATGAATCCCCCATACGGGGAGAAACCTTTGTTACCCGTAAAATTACCCGTGCGGTTGCCCGTATAGCTTTAGGGCTTCAGGATAAATTTTATTTGGGGAATCTTTCGGCCCGTCGCGACTGGGGGCATGCAAAAGACTACGTTAAAGCCATGTATTTAATTCTTCAACAAGACCGACCGGACGATTTCGTTATTGCAACCGGTGTAACCACTCCCGTCCGCGATTTTGTTAGAATGGCCTTCGAAATGGTGGGGGTTGAGTTGAGATTCGAAGGGGAAGGAATAAATGAGAAGGCTTTCGTAGCGGCCTGCCATCATCCGGAATATCAAATACAACCGGGTAAGGAGGTGCTCTCGGTGGATGCCCGTTACTTTAGACCTACCGAAGTAGAACTGCTACAGGGCGATGCAAGCAAAGCACGTGAAAAACTGGGCTGGGCACCAGAATACACCCTCAATGAACTGGTAAAAGACATGATGGAAGGAGATATCACCCTGATGAAAAAGGAGAAATTCCTTCAGGATGGGGGTTATGACATCATGAGATATTTCGAATAAGCGATAATTTGTAAATTGAAATGGAAACCAATAGTCGTATTTATGTTGCCGGGCATACGGGTTTAGTGGGAAGTGCCATCGTACGCAACCTAAATAAAAAAGGGTACAACAATATTGTAACCCGTACTCATGCCATGCTGGATTTAATGGATACACAAGCAGTTTCAGCATTTTTCGAAAAGGTAAAGCCGGAATATGTTTTCCTTGCAGCAGCCAAAGTGGGCGGTATCAAAGCAAACAATACATACCGGGCACAGTTTATTTTTGAAAACCTTCAGATTCAGAACAATGTAATCCATCAGGCGTATCTGCATCAGGTAAAAAAGCTGCTCTTTCTGGGAAGTAGTTGCGTATATCCCAAAAATGCACCGCAACCCATCAGGGAAGAGTATCTGTTGACAGGGGAACTTGAATATACAAACGAACCTTATGCCATAGCAAAGATTGCAGGTATGCGTATGTGCGAATCGTATAATTTGCAATACGGCACCGACTTTATTAGTGTAATGCCTACCAATCTGTATGGACATAATGATAATTACAGCCTTGAAAATTCGCATGTTCTGCCCGCTATGATTCGAAAAATCCATCTTTGTCGTGCCATGGAAAATGGAAAAATAAATGAAGTAAAACAAGATCTTCTGCGACATCAGACACCGGGGATTGACAATAATTCAACTGAGGATGATGTGTTGCAATATCTTCATCTTCATGGTATTCGGGTCGAAAAGCAAAACGGAAAATTCCAGGTCAGTATTCAACTTTGGGGCAGTGGAAATCCATTCCGTGAGTTCTTGTGGAGCGATGATATGGCCGATGCCTGTGTATATTTAATGGAAAAGTACAGCTTTAAAAATATGTCGAATAACCCTGACGGAACTAACAATGGGAATGTTCGGAATACACATATAAATATTGGTACAGGCAGCGACATTACCATTCGTGAACTTGCCCAACTGGTTAAAAAAGTGGTAGGATTTACAGGAGATATTTATTTTGATGCTACACATCCCGATGGCACCTTTCGTAAATTGCTTGATGTAAGCAGACTCACACAACTTGGCTGGAAATATAGCATGCCTTTGGAAGAAGGCATTCGTCAGGCTTACCATTACTATCTGAATCCTCAGGATTAAATGTTTATTCTAAGGTGAGAATGAAAATTCTCTTTCCTTACTTTTAATAAAAAAGGCTGACCCCCGTGTCAGCCTTAAACAGTATATCGACATAAAGTATTACTGTAAAAGTATTTTTACCTCTGTTTGTTGATATCCGTTGATGCTTTTTAAAATGTAACTGCCTTTGCCTTCTCCATTAATATCCATCAGTAGTGATGACCCGCTTACTGAGTTCGTTTCCCAAACAAGCCTGCCGCTTAAATCAAAAAGATACAAAGAGGTTTTTCCATCCTGCTCCTGCTCAAAACTTACGTTGAATTTTCCATCAGGAGATGGATTGGGGTAGACTTTAAGGCCGTTGCCTAAGTTTGTCTTCTCTTCACTTTTTGCTGTGACCTCATGCAGAGAGACGAACTGAATTTTTGCATAACAAACGTAATCAAGTGAAGGGCTGCCATTGTCAGTCATTCTTATCATAAGCGTGTACATTGGGAATCCTGCGGCGCGTATCAGCGAAATATTTTGAATGGTTATTACGCCTGTAATCGCATCTATACGAAATCCTCCACAATTGTGATTGTCGCAAATTTCATACTTAAGCGTCTGATTTTCATCGGGGTCTGATCCAATAATTGTTCCCACGATATCCCCGTTAGTTACAGTTGAATTAACATAGAAACTAAAATTGGGAGCCCATGGAGCTTCATTAACATTCGTTATTACAATAGTGATGTTGGCCGTAGTAATGGCAAAGTGCTCATCCCGGGCTTCTACCGTTAAAACAATAAATGGATTGGTTTCATAATCTATCGGAACATTATTGTTAACGAACAGTTCTCCGCTGTAGGTGTCTAACCAAAATGCATGGTCAATGTCTCCATCCGTAATTTGAAATCTTATTGTGCTGTTGGCGTCAGGATCATAAGCCTCAATTTTTCCTACCAGGGTGTGGTTTTGAGGATTTTCTTCTATTGTAAAGGATTGATTCAGCATAACCGGTGCCTCATTCACATCAATAACTGTTATCGCTATCTGAGCTTCCGCCCACAGGTTCCCTTCTCCATTGTCGGTAACCCTTACCATCAGATTAAAGAACGGGTTTGTTTCAAAGTCAATCGCAGCGGAGTTATTCACACTCAGTGCTCCGGTGCTGGGATCTAGCGCGAATGCGTTGTTGGTATTTCCCGAAATAATGGTGTAGGTGAGGGTTTGGCCGGGGTCGGGATCTGTTGCATGGACGGTACCCAACAGCGTGCCTGCTGCTGAATTTTCAGCTATGGAGAAGCTTTGTGGAGCTATAAGGGGTGGCTGGTTTTGAACTATTAACAGTACTTCTGCACTTCCGCTGATATTTGCTCCTGTTGCCGAGGTTACATTCACGTGGTAAATGCCGGCTGGCAGTTCGGCAATATTCTGGGTGTCAGCAAAATAATCCCGGCCATATACCTCAAGTTCGGTGATGCTGGCCCATTCATTAACGGAATTTCCGTTGACGGTGATTTTCACGTACCGGGCAGGTGTTTCGGTAAAGGTGTAGGTTTCGGGATTGGGCAATAGTTCGGGGTTGCTTTCACCGGTATATACGGTTGTAAAGTTATTGCCATCAGTTGAAACGGCAACTTCAAAAAAGTTGATGCGGACCATATTCATCCAGGCAATATCTACCCGGCTTACTGCTTTTATTTCATCCAGGTCAGCCATAATCCATGAGCCAACACCCAGGCATGACCATCTGGTATTCAAATCGTTGTCAATGGCATTTTCAGGAATGTTTCCATCATTGCCACAGGCTGTAATGAAGGGGACATTTATTTTTACCGGTGAAGTCTGACCGTTATTCCACCAAAAGGTGTAAGGCTCAAATCCTCCATTCACCGTAAGGTTGATGGCACCATCGTTGTTTTGAGACGTTTGGTGCGTCACTTCAAAGGATATGGACATCTGAGGCTCCTGAATCAGGTTAACGGTTACTGTGGCCTGGGAAGTCAGGTTGCCGGGACCGCTGTCGGTTACGCTCACGATGAGGTTGAAGGCCGGATAGGTATTGTAATCTAAAGCTGCACTGTTATTTACAGTTAAAATGCCGGTGATTGGGTGTAATTCAAAGGCTGAATCCGTGTTGCCGCTGAGTATGGAGTAAGTAAGTGTTTGTCCGGGGTTAGGATCGCTTGCTACTATGTTGCCCACCCAACTGCCTGCCGCAGACATTTCGTTGATGGTAAATGATTGATTGTCAATTACCGGTGGCAGATTCACTTCATTCACCACTACGGTAATTGTAGCCTGATCGCTTAAATTGCCTTCACCATCATCGGTTACCGAAATCAGAAGCTCAAACCGCGGGTGGGTTTGTACGTTTATAGCGTCGGGATTGTTTACGGTAAGCACACCGGTTACAGCATTCAGTGCAAAAGCATTGTCGGTGTTTCCGGATAGTAGGGCATAGGTGAGGATCTGTCCGGTATC
>JAQVEI010000182.1 GCA_028697695.1 Lentimicrobiaceae bacterium | reverse complement strand
TGAAAGCTGACTTTGTCGAGTGAATCCATTCCCAAATCCATTTCAATATGATGGTTGGGTTTTACCCTGCGCATTTTTTCTTTGGCCAGGTAATCAGCAATGATCCCGTATTCGACACCGGACGGTTTATCTGTTTGCTGATCGTTTCCCACTTCGGCCAGCACAGCCATGGAAGGCAATTTAAACCGTTGTAATTTGCCAAGGCGGGTGCGGGGAAGTTCAAAATCGGTTAAATGGAAACCCATAATTTTTTTGTACGCTGATATTTGTTTATTCAGCGGTTCAATAACATCCCATCTGATGACTTCTTTTGCCGGCTTTCCGGTTGGTGCAATGGCTTCATTATCAGGTTGCACAATTACCTGTATTTGCTCATCATGGTAAAACACCCCACATTCTTTGACATAAGGGGAGCTTGAAATTTTATCCTCGAGTTCAGCGGGGTTAACATTTTTTCCGTTGGACAGCACGATGATCTCTTTCTTGCGGCCTGTGATATACAGAAAACCATCTTTGTCAAATTCGCCCAAATCTCCGGTGTAAAGCCATCCATCGCGTAAGATTTCGGCCGTTTCCTCAGGTTTGTTGTAATACCCTTTCATAATATTTGGACCTGAGGCCACAATTTCGCCATCCCGTATTTCGACCCTGGTTTGTTTCATAACTTCACCTGGCGATCCGATTTTAACGCGTCCGGGTTGGGTAAAGGTAATCATGGGGGCTGCCTCGGTCATACCGTAGCCTTCAAGTACTTCAAAACCCAGCGTGGTGAATTGCTCCCCAACGGAGGGGTCGAGTGCGGCACCACCTGAAACCAGATAATGAATGTTACCGCCCAGTTTCTCATGAACTGCTTTGAATATTTTTTTTGAAAACGGCTTACTTTTCAGTTTTCTGGCCAAAGCATAAAGCATCCGGGCTATAAAGGAAGATTTTATTTTATCCATTATTCCCTTTGCAATCACGGCATACAATCGGGGTACACCGATAATTATATCAACCTGATTGCCTTTCAGCGTTTTAAGGATGTCGGCTGAAGCCATGGAAGGACTTATGGCAATGGTTGCACCCAGGTATAGGGGAATAATGATGGTGCCAACCAACGGGAAAATATGATGCACCGGCAACAGCATCATTACCACAGATTCCGGTGTATAAATTTTTATATAGCGGGAAACCGCTAAAATATTTGCCTCCAGATTGGCAAACGAAAGCATAACCCCCTTGGGTGCACCGGTGGTTCCCGAGGTGTAAATAATTACTGCTGTATCCGCGCTGTTGTGAGCGGAAAAATCCAGGGTATGTTGACCACTTTCCACTGAAAGCTCATCCGGAAAATCGTCATTATTTACAGCCTCAAGCATTATAACCTGTGTATGAATGCCTGATTTTTCAATGGCCTGTTGAAGCAATGGAAGGCCTGTTTCAGTTGTAAAAACCACAGCCGGGGTGCTGTCTTTCAGTATATAGGTAATTTCATCCAGGCCGGATAAATGGTCAACGGGAACCAGTATGCCTTTGTGTTCCCATATCGCATACATGGCAACGATCCAAGAGGGTGAGTTTTCAGCAAAAATCAACCCGCGATCGCCGTGTTTTAATTCAAACTTTTTGGCATAAACCGAGATCAGGTATTTTAACCCGGGATAGGTTATTTTAAGTTCGCTGTATATGATGGCATGCCTGGATGCAGGTTTTAATTCCATAGGATATAATGAAGTTGCATTGAAAAGATCAAAGTAGAGTGTCGTTTTGATGAGGTCAGCGTTACTACTTTGTTGTGAAATCCCGGTGCAATATCCCGGCAAAAGTAGGCAAATTTTCAGTTAAACCTCTTAATCAAGCGCAATCAATTGTTGTACCTCATCCAGTATCTTTTCATGCATTTGGGGTTTTATTCCTGCTATTTTAAGCTGTTCGGGTTGCTGCAGCAGTTGGCGGCACAGCAAAATGCCGGCATCCAGCAGCGATTGTTTTTGCTTGTGGTTGAGTTGTGAAATGGCGGTCACGGGAAATAGCCTGGCCATTTCGATGCGGTTTTTCAGGTTGCCGTTGCGCGGATAATCCCAACCGATAAGCTGCAGGCCTGCACATTTGCCATAATCTTCGGCATCGCTGCTGTAACGGGTGTTGGTTACTATCCATCCTTCATAATTTTTGTTTTTATTTTGTTCCTCCTGTTGCCACATATAACGCACATCGTTAAATCGTGAATGGATGTATAACGGCACCTGTACATGACAAATGCGGCCTGCAGTATTGTGATATTTGCATTCAACCAACAGTTGCAGGTTGTTTTTCCAGGCTACCACATCTACTTCGTGGGTTACACAACGGCCCTGTATAATTTGTCCGGTGAGGGTATTAAACCCCTGGGCGTTGAATATCTCTGCCACGAATTTCTCAAAAGGAAAACCGGTAGGCCCCAATTCCATAATGGCTTCTTTTAGACTGTAACGGGAAGCCAGCACCCCGATCTTCTGTCTAAGCAGCTTAAAAGCCATTTTGTAAATCTTGCGGGTGGATATACCTGATACCAGTTGAGGCCTGATTTGATCAATAACCCATGAAATCATGGTGTCTCCTGCTCCGGCATTGTGCAAGGACTGGTATAACTTTTCTTCTGAAAATTTTTCAAGCTCTCCTGAAGCTTTTAGCACGGAAATGTTATGAGGCATGGCAAAGAGGGATGATATTGGTCAGCAAATATATTAATTTTAAGCATCTTTTTTTTAGATAACACACTCACACCTACAGTCAGATAGCTGGCGTTTTAAGCTTTATACCTGCTGAAAAGCTATTTAGTTACTTACTTCAGCATTTTGTTAAGTTGTTTCCAGGATATAAGTATTTCTGTTTCCCCTTTATCTGAAGCAATCTCATAAGGGTTGTAATGAAAGACCAGGCCGTTTTCTATCCAGTAAAAATTGTCAATAGTTTCAATATCACGATGGTAGTATCCATGGTTGTTTAGGGGCTCATCATCGGGCAGGCCCAGGTCCTGCCTTAGTTTTTGGCTTATTAACCGTTTAAGTTCAGGTAAGGCATCGGCGGGTATTAAATCATTGAGCCTGATTTCGCATTCATTAATGAGGTCATATACCAAAAAGCGGGTCAGCTTTAATCCCGCCTCTCCACCCGTATAGGCATAATCGTGCATGGCCATTGAGATTTTATGGTTCCGGTTATAAATTACATACATTTTACGGTTTTGCTCCCAGTTGAGTTTTGAGTAGTTCTCTGCAGTGTTGAGTTGGGTGTTGCGCTCGATGTAACGGCTGAAAAAGTCGCTGCCTGCGGCTGGCAGCACAGCTTTGGCCGGCAGCAAATCAGTAATTTTGAAGAATCTGTTTTGTATAGTCTTATTCAGGTTGTCTCCGTCAGGTGAAGCTGCTTCAAGCAGTGTGGCATGAAATATGGCTACTGGAGAATCTGTTCCGGTACCCAATAATTTAACCTCATCCAGTTTGTGTACTTTAAATGGCATACACTGCTGTTGTTTACAACTTTCTCTGCTAAGCTGAACGGAATAAACAGCTCTGTTATGGTGCAATTCGCCATTCAAAGAAGTCGTACCATTATAAAGTCCCTTAAAGCTTATCATGGAACCGGCCTCAGCACTTATTTCGATGTTGCCGGCAATTATTGTTCCTGCCATCCATACAGGCAGCTCAAAAAGATTTGGTATTTCCAGGTATCCGGATACCACCGTATCGGTAAAAACCAAACTGGCATAAATTTCCCCGCTGTGTTCGATGCTGCCTGAAAAATATTCATAATGGTCATCAGCCAATACTGTGGGAGATGTAAACCAGCCCAGCAATCCGAAAAAAAATAAAATCTTTTTATTTATCATATTATGAGGGTTTTAACGTGATCCAAAAATGGCTGTTCCTATTCTTACCAGGGTGCTTCCTTCTGCAATGGCAATCTGGTAATCGCCCGACATTCCCATAGACAAGACGTTGAAAGAGTCCGCATCCCTGAAATATTCGGATTTCAGTTTGTCATAAAACTGTTTAAGGAATTTAAATTCGCTTTTTATCAATGCTTCATTTTCAGTAAAGGTTGCCATTCCCATCAATCCGCGGATACGGATATTTTTCATCTGCTGCACATTTTCGTTGTTAAGCAGTTGTATGGCTTCATCGGGCGAAAGCCCGAATTTGGTCTCTTCAGAGGCAATGTAAATTTGCAACAAACCATCAATTATCCGCCCGGCTTTTGCCCCTTGCTTATTGATTTCTTTAAGTATTTTCAAGCTGTCGATGCTATGAATCATATGCACAAAAGGCGCGATATATTTTACTTTGTTGGTTTGAAGGTGACCAATAAGATGCCATCTGACGTCATCAGGCAGGTTTGGTTGCTTTTCTATCATTTCCTGCACCCTGTTTTCGCCAAAATCACGCAATCCTGCCTCATACGCCTGCATAATCAGACTTACGGGATGCGTTTTAGTGACAGCCACCAGGCTAACCTGAGGCGGCAGTTGAGCCATGAGATTGACTATGCGCCTTTTCATGTTTCTGAATTTTATTCCTGCAAAGTTATTAAAGTTAAAACAAATTAATGGATAAAGGGTGATTGTCTGCCGGACATTATTTTTAAAGGGGAATGGAAGAATAAAACCCAAAAAACCATATTTCCATTCAAAATTTTGCGCTGCAACTGTGTTTCCAGGCTGTATTTTGTTAATTTTGATTCAAATCTGACAGATAAAACGGTTTGCCAGTCTATACAGCTTAATTAATTTTTAAGATCTTACCTATGCGAACGCTCATCTCTATTTTAATTTTGACCTTACAATTTTTTGTAGCGTATGGTCAGGAAGCTGTTGATACAACAATGCTTCAGTTGCGCGATTACCGGAAACAGCTTGAGCAATCGGAGCAGCTCCGTAAACAGGATTCCGTGAGGAAGGCTGAACTGCTTGAGAAAATAAGTCTGTTGCAGGCAAATCGTGAAATGGAAAAAAATGCATTGCTCCTGGAGTTTAAAAAAATTGAGCAACAGGATTCATTGCGGCAGCAGCAGCAGCTTAAACGCATTGCCCAGCTAAAGGCTTCTGCCGTTGGTTATCCGGTGGTTTTTTATAACGATACTTTGTTTTATATATACAACCGGATTGGCGTTATGAAACCGGCAGAAAGGGCACAAAATATATCCAAAAAATTGCGATTGCTTTACGACGATGACTTTCTAATTACAGATTCAATTGTTGCCATGAGGTCAGAAAATACGGTGGATATCGTTTACAAGGATATGATACTGATAAGCATTTCGGAACTGGATGCACTTTGGTTCGATAAAACTCAGACAGAACTTGCGGACATATATCAAAATCAGATAAGAAAAGTCATAGCCGATCGCAGAGCTGAATACAGCATCTGGAAAATACTGGGTCGTGTAGGATTGGTTCTCCTTGTATTGGCGGGCATTTGGGGTATTATTTATGGCATTGGTAAACTGCATAAACTTATAACCAGCTACGTAATCTCTAAAAAGGACATTTGGTTACATGACCTTTCCTTTAAAGATTATGTCTTTTTAACCGTTGATCAGGAATTGTCATTGTTAAATTTCCTGCTAAAAG
>JAQVEI010000181.1 GCA_028697695.1 Lentimicrobiaceae bacterium | reverse complement strand
AGTCTCGCATCCAAAATCGTATTGAACAGGGAGGCAAAAATTGCCGCCCCAATACTTTGGCCGAAATAGCGTGAAAACATATTGGTACCTGTAACCAGGCCACGCTGTGCCCATACTACGGTTGATTGCACGCCTATCAGCATTGAAGTTGATATAAGGCCGAATCCTGCGCCCAACATCAATTGTATGGCCAACAATACCCAAACAGGCCCTGGAAACCGCAGGAGCAGAAAGGTAGCAGAACCAAGGATAACGATAATAATGCCCGCAATAGCGGTATTCCTGAAGCCAATACGAAGATAAAGCTTGCCTGAAAGAGAGGAAGATATGGGCCAGGTTATACTCATGCTGGCCAATAGAAATCCGGCCGCAATGGCACCCAAACCGGTAACCGATTGTGCAAAAACGGGTAGATACATATTCGGCCCCATCATTATTGTTCCCATGCCAATGGTAGCCAGATTGGCGCCGAGCAAAATGCGTTTTCGCCAAACCCAATGCGGCAAAATGGGTTCATTTGATTTGCTTTCAATGCGAATGGTCAGGTAAAACATGATTGCACTTAGTACAATGAGCCCTAAAGCAGGCAATGAAAACCAGGGCCAGGCCCGGCCACCTTCAAGTAGGGTAAACATAATTATTGTACCGGTAAGCATCATAGCGAAAGCTCCTGCCCAGTCAACTTTTGCTTTTGATTCAGGCTTATTCTCATGAAGAAAAAGCATGATAAGAACAATGGATCCAATCCCCACCGGTACATTGATGAAGAATATCCATCTCCAGGATACATACTGCGCAAGTGCGCCACCCAATGCCGGCCCCAATATGGCCGATATGCCCCAGATACTGGATAACCATCCCTGAACTTTGGCCCGTTCCTGTAAGGTGTATATGTCGCCGGCTATGGTGTTTACGGTACCCATTATGGCTCCCGCACCTATAGCCTGAATTCCTCTGGCAACAATTAACGAATGCATGTTCCATGCACCTCCGCAGGCGACAGAGCCTGCCAAAAAGACAATAATGCCAAATATCAGCACTGGCCGGCGTCCATATAGGTCGGCCAACTTACCATATACCGGAATGGTAATGGTTTGAATTAGCAGATAAATGGAAAATAACCAGCTAAACAATGAAAACCCGCCCAGGTCGCCAACAATCTGCGGAATGGCAGTGGCCACTATGGTATTGTCCATGGCAGCCAGCATCATTTACATCATTAAGGCTGCCAGTATCCAGTTGCGGCGCAAAGCTGTGGGCTCATTCGTCATAATGGGTAATATGCACTATCAGCAGACAAAAGTACAAATTCAACAAATGTAATACGTTTACAGACAGTTAAATAAAGCCGGGCACGGAGTGAAGATGCTTCCCAAATAAATAATATCCCCACAAAGCGGAAAGAAAAAACAGCTTGTCAGTATAAATATATGAACTACAGTACTTTGTCAAAATGCCTTAATCCGTTTTTAGTTTTAGATAGCGATAAGTATTGTACTGTTTAATTCGTTTGTTTTAATATCCATTCCGCAATGGTTTTGAGTACATCCGGTGAAAAAGTTTGTTCTATAGAGGCATATTCTAAAGGTAAACCGGTATTACACTCCTGAAACAAATGGTTCAGGTTTGGAAATACCCTGACATTTACCTTGTTGTTTTCGCCTTTTGCCAAAGCTTGTTGAATGGCTGTAAGATTTTCGTGAGGCGGTACCTGCAAATCCTTTTCTCCATTCACAGCCAGGACCGGACAGCTTACCCTGGAGAGTGTCGGGGCTGGATCGTATTGCAGGAAATAAAGCATCCATGGGTTGGTAACGGATTCAATCTGCATCTGAATAAATTCTTCATTACTCATTCCGGCAGGAATTTGAATACTACTATCATTTGCCATTAACTTAATCAGTTCATTGTGTAAATCAACTTTAAGTCGTTCTACATCATTTGATTCTGCCACCATCCGGAACAATTTACTATTTACTTTAGTTGATTTCATGATTTCACTTTCTGAAATCCCGTTGGCTCTTGCAATAAATTCCTGCTGGAGCAACAACAATTTATCTCCTCTTATTCCAGGTGCAGCAAGCAACACGACAAAATCCACATCTTTTGAGCCGGCAGCTACCATAGGTGCTATAATGCCTCCTTCACTATGGCCCAACAGGCCAATTTTTTGTGTTTCGATGTCCTTTCTTGTCTTCAAATAATCAATGGCACTTCTTACATCCGTTGCAAAATCGGCCGAAGTTGCAGTGTTGAAATTACCGGTGGATTGACCCACTCCTCTGTCATCATATCTTAAAACCCCAATCCCGTTTTTAGTAAGATAATCTGCAATAATTAAAAAGGGCTTATGCCCAAATACCTCCTCATCCCTATTTTGTGGCCCACTGCCGCTTATTAATATCACCACCGGGAAAATCCCCTCTTTTGCAGGAAGTGTCAATGTGCCTGAAAGGGTAACGTCTGCTGCTTTGTTTTGAAAAGTAACCTCTTCAACGTAATAGCTGAAAGGTTCCGAGGGTTGCTGTGGTCTTACAGCCATCTCCTTTTCAGGGACTTTGTCCGATAAATTCATAGGAAATTCCATACCGGCCTGTTTAAATGTCCCAATAATCTCATGGTTTTTTAATTCACCGGTATACTCAATTCCCAGGTTGGTAACCTGAAATTTAACCTGCGAATTTTCGAAAAAGGTATGGGTTACTGGAATTCCAAATGCTGCCTGATCCGGACTGTCCATGGTGGACTTATATCCCTGATCTGATTTTGTTACGTTGAATACTATGCGTAATTGCGTACCCTGCACGTTTAATGTGCCTTGCCAATTTCCTGAAATTTCCTGAGTGAAGGCCATGGGCGGAATTAAGAAAAAAATAATGGCAAAAATTGAAATTGCTCTCATGGTTAACCGTTTTTTGATGTTTGAATTTTATACCCTCAAAAACTGCAAAAATTATTGATGGTATTTGTTTTATCCGTTTAACAGATTTTTAATCCAAATGCGAAAAAACACAATCTAATTCCAACAGTTGTATTACCGGCATGTTTTATAACAGCATTTATCCCTGCACCATTTACATTTTCAAAAATTTCCCTGTTTTTGAAGGAACATTGTATGCAGATTCAACTTGTAAAACAAGCAGTATTATTTTTTGGCAGGTTGCTTTTTTACCCACCACAGCAGAGCTATCCCGGCAATAATAAAAGGAATACTGAGCCACTGCCCCATGTTGAGGGTCATGTTTTGTTCGAAGGCTACCTGTGGTTGTTTCAAAAATTCAATAAGAAACCTGACCCCAAACAGTACGATAAGGAATATGCCAAAAATTTTGCCGTCTTTCAGGGTATTGAATTTGCGGATGTAAAGCGCAATCAACGCAAAAAACAAGATCAGGTAGGACAATGCCTCGTATATCTGGGTCGGATGTCTTGGCATGGTTTCACCATTGCGTTCAAAAATAAATCCCCAGGGCAAATTGGTGATGTGTCCATAGATCTCGCTGTTCATCAGGTTGCCCATCCTGACAAAAAAGCCGCCCAGTGCCACTACAATTACCACACGATCAAGTGCCCAGAGATAAGTCTTCCCCGATTTTCGTGCAAAAAGCCATAGGGCAAGCAATATACCTATAGCGGCACCATGACTGGCAAGGCCACCTTCCCAAATTTTAAATATGCTTACCGGATCACTCAAATAGGAAGCCGGTTCATAAAAAAACACATGCCCCAAACGTGCGCCAATAATGGTACCCAGTATTACGTAGGTAGCCAGTTTGTCGAGCAATGCAACCGGCAACCCTTCCCGTTTGAATACTATTTTTTCCAATACCAGGTAACCAAATACAAAAGTAAGTGCGAAAAATAATCCATACCACCGGATTTGCAGGCTACCCAGGTGAACCAAAACCGGACTTACGTCCCAATGAACAAATAATAAAGACATGCTTAAAAGATTGTTATCGATAATATGCAGTAATGAATTTTATGATGTTGTTCTCAACACGCGAAAGTACAGCGCTAAGGTCTGCGCGTTCGAACTTACTACCGGTGATGGATTCATAGAGTTCAATGTATCTTTCTGAAACCTGATTTACGAATAAATCGGTCATAGCTGGTACAGTTTGGCCTTCTTTCCCCTGGAAGTTGTTGGCAATCAGCCATTCGCGAACAAACTCCTTTGAAAGTTGTTTTTGGGCAGTGCCCGCATCCTGACGACTTTGATAGCCATCCAGGTAGAAATAACGTGAGGAGTCGGGAGTATGAATTTCATCAATAAGAAATATATCCTCTCCGTCTTTGCCGAACTCATATTTGGTATCCACAAGGATTAGCCCCATTTTTCGGGCAATTTCTGTTCCTCTTTGAAACAGTTGACGGCTGTATTCTTCCAATTTAACATAATCCGGTTCACTCACAAGGCCCGACTGCAATATCTCTTCCCTGGAAATATCCTCATCGTGTCCAATTTCGGCCTTGGTAGTAGGAGTAATAATGGGTTGTGGGAAGGGGTCGTTTTCCCGCATACCTTCAGGCATAGCCACTCCACAAATGGAGCGTTTGCCCTCTTTGTATTCTCTCCAGGCATGGCCCGAAAGATAGCCGCGAATGACCATTTCTACTTTAAAAGGTTCGCACAACCGGCCAATGGTAACCATAGGATCGGGCGTAGCCATTTTCCAGTTGGGAACAATATCGGCGGTTTCATCCAAAAATCGGGAAGCAATCTGGTTGAGTACCTGACCCTTGTAAGGAATGCCGCGGGGCAAAACAACATCAAATGCTGAAATGCGATCGGTGGTTACCATCACAAGTAATTCATCCTTTATATGATACACATCGCGCACCTTGCCAATATATGTTTTGGTGAGGCCCGGAAGATTAAAGTTGGTTTGGGTAATGGCGTTTGACATAAAATAATTTGATTTTAAACCAGTGGGTGTAACATGAACTATAAGTTTCAGTCTATTCTGATCCAAACATATTCAAATGGTTTTAATGTAAGGGGCAGATTAACATTCAGGCCAGTAAACAAGTTTTTCCCGGCAATTGTTTGGTCATTAATCCGGTTAATGGTATGCATGACCGGTGAAAGGTTTTGTAATATGAGTATCCGCTCCTGTTCATAGATACGGTAGTAGCCCAGAATAGGCCGTTCCGTGGCATGATGGCTAAACAGTGAGATATTTAACCATTCCAGCCGCCCCCGGCCAAATGTTTTGGTCTGATTTCTGATGGAAAGCATGGTAGTTAAACTCTTGTTTACTTTTGAAGACAGACTATTGGGGTCAGATAATTTATCTTCAATCTCTTCCCAGTTTAGGGGGCCTCTTACCAGATAGCGCGAATCGTCCTTGCCGGTTTCCTTCTTAAAGTCGTGGTAGAAGTTCTCATCGTTGAGTCGTGCAAATTCATCGCCGTAGTATATTACCGGTGTACCGGGAAGGGTTAACATTATGCTATAGGCCAATGCGATTTTTCTATCATCGCGGTCAAGCAGCTCAGCCAGCCTGGCCGAAATGCCTTCGCCTACTCTAAAGTCCCAATGCGCTTTTTTGCAATAGTGGTTATGGATAATTTCCCGATCCCAGAGAGTTACCATTTCCAGCGTAATCTCATCATGCAACCTTACAATTATAA
>JAQVEI010000180.1 GCA_028697695.1 Lentimicrobiaceae bacterium | reverse complement strand
GAAAATGAGCTCAAAATGCTTAGGGTGATCCACAAACTACGACAACTCAGCCCGCTAACTATAAAATCCACTTTTCTGGGCGCCCATGCAGTACCTGCTGAATATAAAAACAACCAGCAGGGATACGTTGAACTTATTATCAACGAAATGATACCTCAGGTAGCTGCTGACGGCCTGGCGGATTATATAGATGTTTTTTGTGACCGTGGATTTTTTACGCCCGATGAAACTGAACGCATATTGATGGCAGGTATCAAATACGGCCTGAAACCCAAAATTCACGCCAACGAGCTTGATTATTCGGGTGGTATTCAGGTGGGTGTAAAATATGATGCGCTTTCGGTTGACCATCTGGAATTTACAGGAGATGAGGAGATTGACGCCTTGCTGAATTCAGAAACCATGCCTGTTATTTTGCCGGGTGCTGCCTTTTTCCTCAACCTTCGACTGGCTCCTGCACGAAAAATGATAGATGCAGGTTTACCGATTGCGCTGGCCAGCGACTTTAACCCGGGGAGTTCTCCTTCGGGGAATATGCAGCTTATTCTTTCCATGGGAAGTATTTTATTCAGACTTACACCCGAAGAAGCCATAAATGCCTGTACTCTAAATGGTGCATATGCAATGGGGGTTAGCGACCAACTGGGCAGTATAGCTCCGGGAAAGAAAGCTAACTTTTATATCACCAGGCCCATACCCAGCATTGAGTATATGCCTTATGCCTTCGGCAGCAACAAAGTAGAATCTGTTTTTCTGAACGGACAAGCTTATACGAGCCACTAAAAAATATTTTTCGTCAATTAATAAATCCAAAATATAAATGAAGCAAATAATTGAATGCGTACCTAATTTTAGTGAAGGACGCGACATGAGTATCATCAAACAGATAACTGATGAGATTGAAACAGTAGATGGTGTTCAATTGCTTGACGTAGATCCGGGGGCAGCCACCAATCGTACTGTAGTTACGCTGGCAGGCGAGCCCGATAAAGTTATTGAAGCTGCCTTTCGTGCGGTGAAAAAAGCCAGCCAGGTGATTGATATGAGTAAACACAAGGGCGCACATCCGCGCTTTGGGGCTACCGATGTATGTCCGCTGGTGCCGGTGGCCAATATCAGCATGGAAGAAACCGTTGAGTATGCCCGTCAATTGGCTGAACGCATCGGTAACGAACTTGAAATCCCTGTTTATTGCTATGAAAATGCGGCATTTATACCCGAACGCGCTAATTTAGCCAATTGTCGTGCCGGAGAATATGAAGGGCTGCCTAAGAAACTCAGCAACCCGCAATGGAAACCTGATTTTGGCCCTTCGCGCTTTGTATCCCGGACAGGCGCCATTGCTGTGGGTGCGCGTGACTTTCTGGTGGCATACAACATCAATTTAAACACCACTTCAACCCGCCGCGCCAATGCTGTTGCTTTTGACATCAGAGAAAAAGGCAGGCCAATGCGTGAAGGTAATCCCATCACTGGAAAAATTATTAAAGATGAGAATGGCAATCCTAAAACCATTCCCGGTTCACTGAAAGCATGCAAAGCCATAGGTTGGTTTATCGAGGAATATGGCATCGCCCAGGTTTCCATCAATCTTACCAACATTAAAATCACGCCTGTTCACATCGCGTTTGAAGAAGCTTCCAAAAAAGCTGCAGAGCGGGGCATGCGAGTGAGTGGCTCCGAACTTGTAGGCCTTGCCCCATTAAGTGTATTTACCGATGCAGGCAAATACTTTTTGCGTAAACAACACCGCTCTACCGGCGTTTCGGATGCAGAACTCATAAAAATTGCTGTCAAGTCTCTCGGGCTCGATGATTTGAAGCCATTCCATCCCGAAGAAAAGATTATTGAGTATGTTCTCAACAAAAACCAGCCACCCAAACTCATTAACATGAGTTGCAAAGATTTTGCCGACGAAACGGCTTCCGAATCACCGGCCCCGGGTGGAGGATCTATATCAGCATATATGGGTGCTTTGGCAGCATCACTTGGAACTATGGTGGCCAATCTTTCATCGCACAAACCCGGATGGGATGAACGATGGGAAGAATTTTCACAATGGGCTGAAAAAGGTCAGCAGTTAAAAGCAGAGCTGCTGCATCTGGTGGATGAAGACACCAATGCATTTAACAAAATTATGACCGCCTTTGGATTGCCCAAATCCACTGACAGTGAAAAACAAGCCCGAACCCTGGCGATACAGGAAGCCACCCGTTATGCCATAGAAATTCCATTTAAAATCATGAAAACCTCCTTTAAAACTTTTGAATTGCTGGAGGCGATGGTGGCAAATGGCAACCCCAATTCGGTTACTGATGCCGGCGTAGGAGCTTTGGCTGCCCGTTCGGCAGTGATGGGTGCTTACTTAAATGTTCGCATAAACGGTGAAGGCCTCAACGACAAAGATTTTGTAGAATCCGTTGTTGCCGAAGGTTACAAAATAGAACAACAAGCCATTGTGGCAGAAGAAACCATTATAAAACTGGTAAATCAAAAGATAAACAAATAAATGGATATAATTAGCGGGAGGCCATGTACCTCCCGCTATCTAACCTTATGACACAACACGAACTTTTTACCACAGCGCTGCTGTATACAACTTCATATTTCGCCATCATAAACCCGCCAGGAGTTATGCCGGTTTTTATGACTATGACCAGCAGTCTGAGTGATAAGGAAAGAAAACGAACTGCCATTAAAGCCGTTATTACCGCATTCTTTGTCTTGTTCATCTTTGCATTGGGAGGACAATTGCTCTTTAAAGTCTTCGGCATCTCGGTGAACAGCTTCAGAATGGTAGGTGGCATCATTTTCTTTATTATGGGTTATGACATGCTTCAGGCAAGAATAAGCAAGATGAAGATGGATGACGATATGATCAAAAATTATGTTGATGATATCTCCATTACCCCGCTGGCCATTCCCATCATTGCTGGCCCTGGCGCCATAACCAACTCCATTGTGTTGATGGAAGACAGCAACACCCTCGCTTTGAAAATAATACTCCTGGTTTCCATAATAATTATTCTTGTGGCTACGTTGCTTATGCTGCTAGGGTCAGGCAAAATAGTGAAGCTGCTGGGAGAGACCGGCAACAAGATAATGACAAAACTTATGGGATTGATTATGATGGTAATAGCTGTTGAATTTTTCTTTGCAGGATTAAAACCTATCGTTCAGAGTATGCTGTTGCCATGAAAAAAGAACCCTGTATAAATTTTGCCCTTGACATTAACAGGTATGATTTACCCTGGGATGAATTTAATTTACGACAAAACCAGTTTGATCAAAACAGCGAACTACATGGTATCATGCACACTTACAGGGTAATGATACATGTGTTAAACCTGGGTATGCTCACCGGGTTTGAACACGAAGCCAAAATGGCATTTTTTGCAGCTTACATTCACGACATGGCACGAAAACATGATGGTTACTGTACCCGTCATGGCGAAGATGCCGTAAAGAATCATTTCCACAAATACAAACATCAATTTGAACGCTATGGTGCATCAAAATCAGATCTGGACAGGATAGCCTATGCTGTAAAACTTCATCCATTGCCTGATGTAACAGCGCCTGATCCCGAAACACAAAGAGTAATTAACCAGTTGAAGGACGCAGATGCCCTCGATCGAATCCGCCTTGGGGAAAAGAGCCTGGACACTTCTTTTCTGCGATTAAAAATCAGTCATGAGTGTATTGCTTTTGCCGGAAGACTTTTTTTAAACAGCTATAAACTCTCTTCTGCGACATTTCAACAAATTATTGACATAGCCTCACAGCATTATGAATAGGCTCCGAAATCAACCCGCAAGCTTAATTGCAAATATAAACCTAACACCAACCAACCCGGTTGAAAATTTCTACTGGCCCAAAGGAGCGGTCGTTTATCGCACGATAACCACTTCAACCATTCAGGTCAACCATCGTATCCTTCATAAAGGGTTGTATACGATACCAATGCTGTAACAAACCTCGCAGCCTCAAACCAATCGCCAAAACGATTGTTTATATTAAAAAACCATTTTTTCAAATAACCCCCTAAATAAGCCAATGCCAAAACAGATATATACGATAATTACCGGCTCCGGAAGCTATGTGCCTACTCGTTTGGTTTCCAACACCGGATTTACAGAAAGCACTTTCTATGAATCATCTGGCGAACCCATAAACCGCCCCAATGAGGAGATCATAGAGAAGTTTAAGAATATAACCGGTATAAATGAAAGACGCTATGTAGAGGACAACCTGGTTTGCTCCGACATTGCCACCCTGGCTGCAGAAAAGGCTATAGAGGATGCAGGTTTGGACAAAGAATCATTGGATTATATTATTGTAGCTCACAATTTTGGTGATGTTAAGGCCGGCAGCACCCATGTGGACACGGTACCCACCATTGCATCGAGAGTTAAGCACAAATTAGGTATCTTAAACCCCAATGCCATTGCTTACGATTTGCCTTTTGGTTGTCCCGGATGGCTTCAGGCAGTAATTCACGCAAACTATTTTATTCGCTCGGGCGATGTAAAAAATATACTTGTCATCGGAGCTGAAACACTATCGAGGGTAAGCGACCCACATGATCGCGACAGCATGATTTACTCAGACGGAGCCGGAGCGGTAATTCTCTCAGCCATTGAAAGTGAAACACCCGTTGGCATAGTGTCTCATGTTGCCCGTACAGATGCTGTTGAACAGGCTTACTTCCTAAAAATGGACAAATCATACAAAAGCAACGAAGGCGGGAACCTTTACCTGAAAATGAATGGTCGTAAGCTTTATGAATATGCTTTAAAAACAGTGCCCGTGTCAATTAAAGCTGCCATCGATAAAAGCGGCGTAGGCATTGATGCTATTCAACGGGTACTTATCCATCAGGCCAACGAAAAAATGGACGACGCCATAGTTAGTCGCTTATATGAGTTGTATGGCCGGAAAGAAAGACCGGAATTCTCAATGCCAATGATAATTTCATGGCTAGGCAACAACTCGGTAGCTACTTTGCCCATACTTTACGACCTGATTATCAAAGAACAGGTGAAAAATCACATCCTCAACCCCGGAGACTATTTCGTGTTTGCTTCGGTGGGTGCCGGAATGAATGTAAATGCAGCCGTGTACAAAATGCCGGATAATATAAGTTAAACAGATATCCGCCCGTTCCTGCAACAAGTGGTTACTTCATGTTTTTTTACCGCAAGGTTCGCAGAGGTTTCGCCAAGAGCGCTAAGAATCGATTACACTTTATTTCTAAATCGTTCCTCTGTTTATTTTTGGATATCCGGACTCCCAATACAAATTCGCTTTTTCATTAAAATCATTGATTTTCTGATTGTTTTTTTACTGCAAGGTTCGCAGAGGTTGCGCTAAGAGCGCTAAGAAATCATTATTTTTCCGATTGTTTTTTTCCGCAAGGTTCGCAGAGGTTTCGCTAAAGAGCGCTAAGAAATCATTATTTTTCTGATTGAGATGGTCGCTCACGAATTTTGTGATGGTTACTTCATGTTTTTTTACCGCAAGGTTCGCAGAGGTTTCGCTAAAGAGCGCTAAGAAATCATTATTTTTCCGATTGTTTTTTTACCGCAAGGGTCGCAGAGGTTTCGCTAAGAGCGCTAAGAATCGATTACACTTCATTTCT
>JAQVEI010000179.1 GCA_028697695.1 Lentimicrobiaceae bacterium | reverse complement strand
TCCCAATATACAGTTTCCTGAACGGGGCACTTTATGTGGATGCCGGAAATGTATGGCTGCTAAATAACAATAAGGACTTCCCGGGAGGCAAATTTGAGTTCCCCCGGCTGTTTAAATCATTGGCGCTGGATACAGGGCTGGGACTTAGATTCGACTTTGACTTTTTCATCTTTAGAATAGATAGCGGGCTGCCGGTTTACGATCCCGGAAAGCCTGAAGACCGACGCTGGATAGGCGCATCTAGGTTAAGATTAAGAGATGTAAACTGGAACTTTGGGATAGGATATCCATTCTAAAATGATAATTATGCTATGATAGCAATGGATGCGCGGCTTATCGCCGAGAGTATTACAAAAGAGCTTGGGCATATACCCACCACAGGGCAGCAGCAAGCTATTGAAGCGCTTGCTGTTTTTATAACCCGCCCGGCAGAGCCCCGGACGCAACCGGCATTTTTGTTGAGAGGTTATGCCGGCACCGGCAAAACCACCCTCGTAAGTGCACTGGTGAAGGTATTGCCCTTTGCCGGCCTGCAATCGGTATTAATGGCGCCAACAGGCCGTGCTGCCAAGGTGCTGGCACGATATGCCCAAAAAAAAGCCCATACCATCCACCGCAAAATTTATCGCTTGTTCGTAGATAAGGAAGGCCGTCATAAAATGATACAGGCTCCCAACCCCAATAAATTTACGCTTTTTATTGTTGATGAAGCATCGATGATTGCTGGCGATACCGGTGGGGGAGAGGGTGGAATATATGCCAACCGCGACCTGCTTGAAGATTTGATAGCCTATGTTTATCAAAACGAAGGTTGTAAACTCTTACTCATTGGCGACAATGCACAGTTGCCACCCGTTGGGGTTGAGCAAAGCCCTGCCCTGGAGGAGGATGTGCTGGATAAGAAATATCACCTCGATGTAAGTTCCATTGAGCTGACAGAGGTAATGAGGCAGGCCCTCGACAGCGGTATTCTTGTGAATGCTTCACGGCTGCGTAACATTACCGGTGAGCCCGGAGATGCTCTGCCTTTTTTTGATGTTAGTCCGTTTGCCGATATTCAACGTATTGACGGGGCTGCTTTTGAGGATGCGCTGAATGACTGCTATTCAAAATACGGGATTGAAAACACGGTCATCATTACCCGTTCCAATAAACGCGCTAACCTATTCAATCAGGAGGTGAGGCAGCGCATGCTGTTCCGCGAAACTGAACTCTCTGCCGGCGACATCTTAATGGTGACACGAAACAATTATTTTTGGCTGCCCATTGGAACCACTGCCGGTTTTATTGCCAATGGCGATTTGGCAGAAATAAAACGCATCATCCATACCGGTGAAATGTATGGTTATCATTTTGCCGATGTTACCCTGCAATTGGTTGATTATCCTGATGAGGAAGTAGTAGAAGTAAAGCTGCTGCTCGAATCACTCAATGTGCCTGCTCCGGCTATGCCTTATGAGGAAATGCAAAAGCTGTACGATGAAATATTGCTCGATTACATGGATATAAGTCCTGTGGCTTCACGTTATGAAAAAGTTAAGTCAAATCCTTTTTACAATGCCATACAAGCCAAATTTGCCTATGCCCTCACCTGTCATAAAACCCAGGGCGGACAATGGGATGCGGTTTTTGTTGACCATGGCTATTTAACCGATGAAATGGTGGATATATCTTTTATCCGGTGGCTTTATACCGCCATAACACGCGCCACTACCAGGGTATATCTGGTTAATTTTAAGGATAACTTTTTTCAATAAATCATAGAGTGCGCCAAACTCTGTTGGTTTAACTATCTTTGCACACGATTATAAAACAGCTAAACCGGGCCATGATACAGGAGAACAGACAAATAGATGATCTTTTTGAGGCATTCAAAGGTTGCCGGATATTGATAATGGGTGATGTAATGATTGATGCTTACTTGTGGGGTAAAGTAGATCGCATTTCTCCTGAGGCACCCGTGCCCGTGGTTCAACTGGACAGACGCGAAAGTATGTTGGGAGGGGCAGCAAACGTAGCCCTCAATATAAAGGCACTTGGTGGTGAACCCTTGCTGTGTTCAATGGTTGGAGATGACGCCCGGGCCGATGAGTTTGTTGAGTTGCTCACCCGTTCAGGCATTGATGCCTCAGGAATTTACCGGAGTAAAGCCAGGCTTACTACCACCAAATTCAGGATAATTGGAAACAACGCCCAGCTAATCAGGGTTGATGAGGAAGTGGAGACTGATTTAAATGCAGAGGAAGAAGAAATGCTGCTGGCCGGCCTGCAAACGATAATTCAAACCAAACAACCCGGGGCTGTGATTTTACAGGATTACAACAAAGGAGTACTTAGCAGCAATGTTATCGACCGTGCTATACAACTTTTTCAGGCGAATAATATCTTCATCGCGGTGGATCCAAAAAAGAAAAATTTTGAAAATTATCGGGGTGTAGATTTGTTTAAACCCAACCTTAAAGAGTTGCGCGAAGGGTTAAAGTGTGAATGTAAAACAGATGATCCCGAGGCTTTGAGGCAGGCAGCCAGAACATTGCATCAGCAGCAGCAAATACAAAACGTACTCATTACCCTGTCGGATAAAGGGATATTTATGAGTTCCAAACATGGGGATGATTACACAGAGATAAGCTTGCCGGCGCATTTGCGAAAAATTGCCGATGTATCGGGTGCCGGCGATACGGTGATAAGTGTGGCTGCACTGTGCAGAGCTGCCGGAGCTGATATGTTCACCACTGCTGCTTTGGCTAACCTGGCCGGCGGATTGGTCTGTGAACATGTGGGGGTGGTTCCCGTAGATAAAAACAGACTCAACTCTGAAGCCAGACTGCTCGAATTAAATCGTCAACAAAACGAATGAGATTATAAACTTTATCTTTGCATCCCATTGTTTTAAAATAATTAATCAAAGCCTGCGTTAATTAAAATAAAAAGATTCTGTGCATAAGAAATATCATATTCTATACCTGCTGGTATTCCTGATTGTATCATTTGAACCTGCCGCTTTCGCTCAAAGACAAAAAGTGCGTAACTTGTCTGATTATGATCTTGCTCCCTATCACTTTGGATTTATCCTCGGCATGAATCAGATGCTTTTTAGTATGGATATTGCTGATAATTTTCAGTTCAAAAATTATGAACCACTGCAAACTCCCGATATTTACTCTGATTCCACCAATATTTATGGTATTGAACACCAGCCTGCTTATGGATTTACCATCGGTATCGTAAGCAATCTTCGGCTAAGCGAACAACTTGATTTGCGATTCGTGCCTTCACTTTCATTCGGAGAAAGAAACATTGATTATATGTTATATACTAAATTTGAAGGGGAAAGAAAAATCATCAACATCAGTAAAAAGATACAATCCACATTTGTTGAATTTCCTTTGCACATAAAATACAAGGGAAGCCGCATGAATAACATTCGGCCTTACTGGCTGGCTGGTGCAAAATACGCGCTCGATCTGGCCAGCGATTCCAAAAAAAAAGAAGAAAACAATAATGTGTACCTCGCCCTGAAACAAAACGACTTATACGCTGAACTGGGTGCCGGCTTTGACTTCTATACCACCTTTTTTAAATTCGGCATCGAACTCAAGATGTCTTATGGACTCACAGATATCCTGCGGCGTGAGGGCAATATCTATACCGGAGGTTTCGACAAGCTGCGCTCTAAACTTTTTCTGCTCTCCTTTACTTTTGAGTAATGTTTTCCGGATTATTCATGGAAAAATGAATGATAAAAAAGTGAATTTCACATAGCGGAGATGCAGTCACCCAATGGAAGTTGACGGCTGACCGTAATTGAAAATCAGCCTTGCTTTGGGAACTTAATAACAGAGGATAATAATTTCGTTTAACCTCCTTATCTGTGTCACCTGCGTTCTATCTTTTATTTGAAAATATTTTGCGTTTGAACTCCGGTTTTTTACCGAAGTTGAGTAACAGCCCCACTTCAATTTCAGTCGCTTTAAGATAATTTATGAGATGAAACTCGTGTTCTACACATAGTGCTTCAGATGCTTTAAGCCCGATAATGCAAAACAAACAAAACAATTTCTTAAATACCTGCTGTTCTTATTGCATATTATTAGCAAATTGTGTGTTTTTTTTAAGAAAAACATGTAGGTTTGTGTGACTAAGAGATCATAATTTATGGAAGCAAAAGTTAAAAAGCCCGAACTCTTTGAAGTTCTTCGTATTAAAAGCAGCCTGAAACAAGAAGTTTATGAACAAGCGCGAAACACATTTGAGTTGATTCGGTCAACGCTCACTGAAATTAATGAGGATTATCATAAAACTTATGAAGCCTCATTGCCTGTGGTGCCATTCGAATTTAAAGACCGCGGTGAGTTTGAACTTGAGCTTCGTTTTGGTGGTGATGTGTTGATTTTTATGATGCACACCAATGTATTTCAGTTTTCGCGCATGCACGAGGTGATGAAGACAAATTACATTCATCAGGACAACTCCCTGTCTTATTGCGGAATTATTCATATTTATAACTTTTTGGCCGATTCTTTCAAATACAACCGCATCAATGATATAGGTTATCTCATTGGCAGATTGTTTGTTAACCGCGAGGGCCATTATTTTATAGAAGGCAAACGGGAAATTGGCATGTTATATAATAATTTCGCAACCTCGGTGGTTACTCCGGAATCCATACGGCAGATTATTGAATCGGCCATGCTGTATACCATAAATTTTGATTTGTTGACTCCGCCTTACGATCAGGTGAAGCTGGTAACCGTTAACGAGATGCAGAATTCTCTCGATAACATGAAAATAACCACCGGTAAGCGACTTGGTTTCCGGTTTCAGGCCGATAATGACGAACTCAAAAAGGTTTAGACAAGCCATTGCCCGGGAATTTCAGCCTTGCTTAGCTGTTTCGCGAACGCGGACTGCAAATATTCAAGGGTATAAAGCAGATTCCGAAAGGAGAACAGTAGAAATTGATAAAAAAAATAAAAAAAGATTGCCCACCCCTTGGACGTTTAAAAAATAGTTGTATTTTTGCAGTCCCAAAACACGGAAAAATGTAATGGTCCGTTCGTCTAACGGTTAGGACGCCAGGTTTTCATCCTGGTAATAGGGGTTCGATTCCCCTACGGACTACAGAAACAGAATTAAGATTATGGCAAATCACAAATCAGCACAAAAGAGAATGCGTTCCAGCGAAACCCGCAAACTGCGTAATCGTTATTATGGAAAAACCATGCGCAATGCAGTGCGTAAATTCAGATCACTGGAAGATAAAAATGAGGCTACTGCAAAGTTGCCCGGAATTATCTCAATGATTGATAAGCTTTCTAAACGTACGATTATTCATAAGAATAAAGCCGGCAATCTTAAGTCGAAACTTACCCGCATGGTGAATTCCATGTCCTAAGATATTTGTTTATCTTATAATGATAGCCTCGCCAAAAGCGGGGCTTTTTATGTTTATATTTGCATCATTGCTGTGTAATTGTTTTCGTAATGAGCTACCAAAAGCCTGCCGGCCTGCCTATAAAGCAATGGGCCGATGACGATAAGCCGCGTGAGAAACTGCTTGCCAAAGGCAAAGCGGCCCTGAGTGATGCAGAGTTGATTGCCATTTTGTTGCGCTCGGG
>JAQVEI010000178.1 GCA_028697695.1 Lentimicrobiaceae bacterium | reverse complement strand
ATTGATAACATTCACATCTACCGTCAATGTGCTGAACCTACCGAGCTCACAGCTACTGAAGTATCTTCACCCGGAAACATCAGTGTAGTACTTAACTGGAGTGCCCCCGGTGGAACAGGCCCCGGCCCATCAGGATGGCTTGCATGGGACAACGGTATAAATAATGATGCTATTGGATTGACCGGTGGCGGTACATTCAGCGTAGCTGCAAGGTTTACCCCTACACAGCTTGCTCAGTATGCCGGAACCAGTTTGACCAAACTGCGTATATTCTTTAAAGATGCCAGCTCAACCATAGTGGTTAAAGTATGGACAGGCGCTAATGCCAGCCAGCTTGTACTTACCCAGCCTTTGGCCAGTTATACTGCCGAAGCATGGAATGAGATTACGCTCAACTCTGCTGTACCGGTAACCGGTGCTACCGAACTATGGTTTGGTTACACCCTTACTCACGGTAATGGTGTTTATACTGCCGGTTGTGATGCTGGTCCTGCTGTTGCCGGATTTGGAGATAAAATCTCCCTCGATGGTTCATCCTGGGACGATTTGTCGGCCATCTCTGACATCAACGTGAACTGGAATGTAGAAGGATTTGTTGAAACCATTGATGGTGTCACCACCCCGCTGCAACCCATTGTTGATAACACTGTATATGCACCCGTTCAGGCATCTGCACTTGCTCCGGCAGGTTACGCTGCTCTGCCCAACGCCGCACTGCCAATGGAAGTTACCGGAAGCCGTGACCTGGTTGGATACAACGTATTCCGTGATGGTGAAATGATTGGCTCAACAGAGGAAACTACCTACACCGATGCCGACCAATCTGCGCTGGTAATAGGTGAAACCTATTGCTATACCGTAACTGCCGTTTACGAAGATTGCGAATCACCAATGAGTGAAGAAGTATGTATTTTAATTACGGATGTGCCTGTTTTAACACAGGCTCAGGTAAGTGTTTATCCAAACCCTGCCAACAGCGTAGTAAATATCGATCTGACCAGCAATATCAGTCAGGTAATGGTTTACAACTATGTGGGTCAGGTAGTATTTGAACAAACCATTACCAAGGCTCAAACCATTCAACTGAATGTACGTAATTACGAAGCCGGTGCTTATCTTGTTAAGTTTATCACCAATAGCGGTGAAACCTTCACAAAGAAAGTAGTGGTAACCAACTAATCGTTTATTCGATTTTCTTTAGAAAGGCTCTCCGAAAGGGGGGCCTTTTTTTTTGTGTGCCGTGCATGGTAATTAACTTGGTGGTGAAAGTCCACTATGGGGGTTTGTAATCGCCAACCATTAGCTGAGGGTAAGGTATCCTCCGCAAGGCGGAACCCCGAAGGGCTCATCGAAGATAATCTTAAAGAAGCCATAGGCAAAGTCCTGCTCCGGGGGAACAAGAACCCTATCAGGCGTATTTGCTGGGATAAGATTGGAAAAGAGATGATTAATCCCTGGCTGCTCATCTGATTATTAAGGTTATAATTCATTTGGTAAGCATCTCTAATAAATTAAATGAAAACAATCCACGAAAATACCTCTTGTTCTGTGATAAGTCATTCAATTTTAAAAGTAGTGTATAATCAGAAAATGTTGATTTTGTGACATATATTGGTTATATGAAATAATGAAGGATATGAATGATTTATACTGTTAATAGCTGAATAATTGCATGTAAAAAATAAGAAATTAATTTTATTTTATTTTTGATAAGATTGGTTCTGTAAGGATTGGTTATCAATATAGTATGATTAAATAAATATGAAAATATAAATTCGATTAAAAAAATTATTTAAGTTTCAATAGGGGTATAGCTGTTTTGAATTGTCATTATTTGTACATTCGCACTCACTTGTTGTACTAACGCCGGTTTAATTTACGCAAAATTTTCCGGTAACTGTATGCTAAAGAATGAATAAACTGGACGAAAGGGTTCAGTAGGCGTGTTAATCGTATATAAACCATTAACGTTTCCAGGATGAGAATGATTCATCCTGTAGTTGCTATTGCTACCCCTTTCATCCGTAAAGATGAGAAGTTGATTTATATTTTATCATCTTTTCATAAAAGGTCACTTTAATTAAAGAAAGGAGGTTACTGCCAAACAATCAATAGAGTTACGATGACTAAAATGAGGTTACACTTTCGGACTTAACATTCGGAATGTGTTAGAATTAATTCAATTTTTTACTCACCTTAATTAACAATTATGCGAAACATTACAGAATTCAAAAGTTGGCGCATCTGGCTTACCAACTTGATGGCTTTGTTTTTTGCCTTGAATCTGAGTGCGCAACCGGTTATCGTTGAAATCGGAACCGGAACATCTACAATGGGACATCCTTTTTACTCATTGTATCATGATTCACGTACTCAAATTATCTACACGGCAGCAGAAATTACTGCCGCAGGTGGCTCAGCCGGACTAATTTCTTCCATAGGCTTTGATGTATCTTCAGCTAATACATATATGCTTAATGGAATGAACATTGATTTACAGGCCACCTCAGCAACTTCGCTTACAGGTTTTGTAGATGCAGGCTGGACCAACTGTTTCAGTGGAACTTATTCTGTTCCGGCTACCGGTTGGCAAACCATTGCGTTTGACACTCCCTTTAATTGGGATGGTACTTCAAATGTGCTTGTCAATATTTGTTTTGACAACACGGGCTGGAGCGGCAATAGTTATGTTTACGGCGGCCCCGCTGCAGGAATGACCTGGCATGAACATGCTGACAATGCTGCAGGCTGTTCTTTTAATGCCGGCACAGTTCAGTCAAATCGTCCCAATATTCGCCTCGAAATGGGACCTCCTCCGCCACCACCTAGCACTACTGTGCAGGTAGGGACAGGTACATCCACTGCTACATATCCATATTATACTTTATGGATGGACTCACGTACACAATTTTTGTACCCTGCCAGTGAAATTTTCAGCGCAGGAGGAGTACCCGGAGACATTATTTCTCTCGGCTTTAATGTATCCACTGCCAATGCTCATGTGATGAATGGTTTTAACATTGATATGCAAAACTATTCAGGGGCAACCATTCCCAATTTTGTAGAAACAGGATGGACCAACGTATATTCAGGTACTTATGCTGTACCGGGTACAGGTCTTCAAACCATTGATCTGCAAACTCCCTTTACCTGGGATGGCATATCAAACCTGCTTGTAAGTGTTTGTTTTGATAACAACAATTACGCGGGCAATAGTTCTGTATATGGTACAGTATTACCGGGATTGGTTGCACATAACCATGCTGACCTTTCATCCGGAAACGGCTGTACCGATATTGTTAATGTAGGTTCTTCCTATACCACCCGGGCAAATATTTATCTTGAAATCGTTCCTGCAAGCACACTGCCTACAGGTATAGTTCAGGGATTTGTAACCAATGGCTTTGGCGTACCCATAACCAATGCTACGGTAGCTGCTGATGGAGATAACGGAAGCTTTGTTACCACCACCGGCGCAAACGGAGAATATATTATTAATGATATCACCATTGGTACTTATACCATGGCTGCTGTAAAGGATGGATACAATATGGCAACAGTGGAAGGGGTAGTGATTATGCCTTCAGCCACTACTTACCAGAACTTTGAACTTCCCCGTCCTTCCATGGCTGTAACTCCCAATCCATATAATGTTACGGTTAACCCCAATGAAATGTTGGAGGGCGCCATGAACGTAGCCAACAATGGCGACGGTACACTTGAATGGAGTGCGGAAGTAGTTTACATGGACGAATCTAACCATGTTGCTCCCGGTATAGATCCTACTATACCTGTTCGCGATTTCACCAATTCTACGCTGGTTGAAAGCTTTGGCGAAAATGCAAGCATTGGCCGCGGGAATGGTGAACCACTGAACAGCCGCAATACCATGCTGTGTCCTGCCGGAAGCCTGTTTAACAACGCTCCGGTTGGTTCCGATAATGGATACAATGCTGCCGGCACGTATACCTGCTATCAGCAATTTTCAGGCGTAAGTGGTAGTTTTAATAAACTTACTTTCTGGGCTATTTTTACCGATGCTCCTCCGGCTACTATGGATTTTGAAATTGAAATCCGCGGCCCGGGTGCTACACAGCCCGGTCCGGTAGTTAGCTCTTTAACTGCCAGCCTGGCTCCGGTTAACACAGGAACCCCCGTAATAGGTTATGATACCTATATGTTTACGGCTGATTTACCCTCTACCAACCTGGCCGACGGATGGATTGGCATTCATTGCACCACTGCATCACCCACCTTCTATTGGTTAAACTCAATGACGGGAACCGGTAATAGGACGCAATTTAATGGCAGTTCACATTCACCTCTTGATGAGTATCTGGCCATGTGTCTCACCGGTGGCGGCGGTGGCGGTGGTATCGGCGACGGCTGGCTAACTTTGGGCAGCTACGAAGGTACTGTAGGCCCTTACGGCAACTACAGCATTCCTGCTTATTTCAATGCCCAAGGCGCTGAAGCAGGTGAAGTGTATACCGCTGAGGTAACCTTTACTTCCGAGCCCAACGTAGGTACAGTTACTGTTCCAGTTACTATGGTTGTTGCCGGTCCGGCTTTGGCTATGCCCGAAGACCTTACGGCAGTTTTAACCAACCCGGTAACCGGACAGGTAAACCTTTCGTGGACCTTTAACCCCACGGATGCCTTCTTAAACTTTGCCATCAGGCGCAATGGCTTGGTTGTGGGTTATACTGCCGATAACAACTACGTGGATATGCTTCCTACCTTTGGCACATATGACTATACGGTTCAGGCCGTGTACGACGAAGGAATGTCGGCACCTGCCGGCCCCGTTCAGGTAGAATGGGCCAATCCTACAGCAGTTGTTTCCCCGCTTTATATTTACGATGAGTTGTGGGTAAACAGCCAGGCTGTTCAAACCGTAACCATCAGCAATACCGGTGAGGGTACCCTTGCTTTCAACTTCCCCGAATGGGTTGAAGATGACGGCAACCGGGCTCCTTTGGCTTATTGTTCTGCCAGTGGCGGATGCGATGAGTACATTGGTACATTTATTTTTGGAGACCAGATCAACAACTCATCCGGTTGTACCAATTATGGCAATTATACCTCCATTTCAGCTGATGTTGAAATTGGAGAAACCTATGCAGTTACTGTGCAGAACCCCAGTCCATGGTCTTCAGACATCGCTGCAGTATGGGTTGACTGGAACCAGAACGAATCGTTCGAAGATGCCGGTGAGCGTTTTAACCTTACCTCCAGCGGAGGCGGAGCTACCTTCACAGGCAACATCACTGTACCCGAGGGTGCACTGGATGGACCTACCCGCATGCGCGTTCGCTTACAGTATGGCGGAACCCTGAATCCCTGTGGTACTACCTCCTATGGCGAAGTTGAGGATTATACCCTCAATGTTGCCAAAGCCGGGTTTATTACCTCGGTGGTTCCTGCTGAAGGTTTTGTTCAGCCGGGTCAAAGCCGCACGGTAGCTATTACCTGGGATGCAACAGGCTATGACCCCGGTGCTTCTTACTTCGAGGATTTGGTATTGAACACCAACGATTTGGCCAACCCAAGCTTTACCATCGAAAATGAAATGTATGTATTTACCCCAGCCCAGTTTGCCGGTACGGTAACCAATGCCGATTCGGGTGAACCTTTGAATGGAGTATTGGT
>JAQVEI010000177.1 GCA_028697695.1 Lentimicrobiaceae bacterium | reverse complement strand
AAACGGGCAGCCAACCGGTAAATGGAAAAATTATTATCAAAACGGAGCTTTGCTCGAGGAAATTACATATAAAAACGGAATAAAAGATGGCCCCTGGAAACAATATTATTTTGACGGGCCCGTAAAATTATCAGCCAAATATATCAATGGAAAGTTAGAAGGCCTGGCAACTTTTTATCACCCGAATGGACGGGTTATGATTTCCGGCCCCTATAAAAATCATCACAAGGACGGCGTTTGGATGTATCTCGATAATAAAGGCATAGCCGAGAAAAAAGAAGTATGGGTTGACGGATTCCTTATGGCCGAAGAATATTACAATAAGGAGTTGGAACGTATGGTTAAGGAAGAGAAATAACCTTAATGCACGGCCTCTGCCTTATTTCTTAATGACCGATGGCTTAAAATCAATTTTCAGACAGCTTTTTCTGTAATTAAGTTACAGCATAATCCAGCCACACCAGAGCTTCAGAAGGCCGGAGTAGGCGGGTGACATTTCATTTTGATTCTAAACCAGGATCAGCAATCAATGCCTCACGTATAAAACAATCTTCCCGGATTAATAATCAAATAACTTTTTGGCTCAGGCTCAAGAGGTTCCGTAGTCAGGCTATTCTGATAGTTCGAAATCTACCTGCAATACATCACGGGAATTGCCGCCAACAAACAGGGTGAAAGATCCGGGTTCAGCTTCAAATTCAAAGTTTGAATTATAGAATTTAAGGTCTTCAATGTTAAGACTAAATTCCACTATTGAGGTTTCCCCCTTTTTTAAGAAAATTTTCTCAAACTTCTTGAGTTCTTTGACCGGTCGTGTAATGGAACCGACTTTATCGCGTAGGTACAATTGTACGACCTCTTTGGCATCGTAGTTTCCGGTGTTTTTTAAGGTTACCTGCACCTTAAGATTTTCTGTGGGTTTGAGCGTTGTTTTATCGATTTTGAGGTCTGAATATTGGAAAGTGGTATAACTCAATCCAAATCCAAAGGGATAAAGTGGGTCGTTTGGTACATCCAGGTAATTGCTTTTGAACTTGGAGAACCACTCACCCTCTCCAAGCGGCCTGCCGGTGTTTTTATGATTGTAGTAAAGGGGTATTTGTCCCGTCATGCGTGGAAAAGAGGTAGTAAGTTTGCCTGAAGGGACTGTCTGTCCATACAATACATCTGCAATGGCTGTTCCGGCTTCTGTTCCGGGAAACCATACATTAAGGATGGCCGGAATATTTGCTTCTTCCCAGGTCAGTGTAAGCGGTCTCCCGGTAAATAGTACCATTACCACCGGTTTCCCGGTAGCCACCAATGCTTTCAGCAGTTCCTGCTGTGCGTCGGGCATCCCAATATCGGCACGGCTTGAACTTTCTCCACTCATCTCTGCAGCTTCACCCACCGCAGCAACAATCACATCACAATTTGCCGCCAGTTTCAAAGCTTCATTCAGCATTTCAGCACTGCTTCTGTTGTCTCTGTATGTATCTTTTCCAAAAATACTCACCCTTGCCTCAAGTGCTGAATCATGCACAATGTTGGATCCTTTGGCCCAGGTGATAAGTTCGGGATTTGTGGCTGCTTCTTTCAAGCCCTGAAGCAGTGAGATGGCCTGATCGAAATCGGTAGCCACGCTCCAGGTACCTGCCATGTTCAATCCATTATTGCCCAATGGCCCAATAACAGCAATGCGCTGGTTTTTATTCAATGGGAGAAGCTGATTTTCATTTTTTAACAAAACAAAGCTCTCCGAGGCAATTGCACGGGCTTGCCGGCGGTTGGCAGGTGTGAAGATTTCATTTTCCGCCCGTTGTGTATTGCAATATTGGTAGGGATGATCAAACAGGCCTAGTTTATATTTGGCTTCCAGAATACGCCGGCATGCTGTATTGATATCTTTTTCTGTTACTTTCCCCTCTTTTAACGATTTGACCAGAGTAGTAAGAAATCCTTCACCCACCATATCCATATCAATACCAGCCTTTAAAGCCAGTGCTGAAACGGTTTGCAGGTCACCCATTCCATGGGCGGTCATTTCGTTGATGCCGGTATAGTCGGTAACGATAAATCCATTAAAATTCCATTGATTTCTCAAAACTTCTGTCAGTAGCCATTTGTTGGCTGTAGCCGGAATTCCGTCCACCTCGTTAAAGGAAGCCATAACGCTGCCCACACCTGCGTCAACGGCAGCTTTGTATGGTGGGAAGTACACATTATACATACTCAGCCGGCTCATATCGGTCGTGTTATAATCGCGGCCTCCCTCAGCGGCTCCGTAAAGTGCATAGTGCTTAACGCATGCCATCAGCGTATTGTCTTTGGCCAGATCCGCTCCCTGATAGCCTCTAACCATAGCTTTTGCAATTACGCTATTCAGGTAGGGATCCTCTCCACTGCCTTCGGAAATGCGCCCCCAACGGGGGTCACGTGATAAGTCAACCATGGGTGAAAAAGTCCAGCAGATGCCGTCGGCACTGGCTTCTGAGGCAGCGATGCGGGCACTTTGTTCAATAATTTCCGGGTTCCAGGTGCAGGATAAGCCTAAGGGTATGGGAAATGTGGTTTTGTAACCATGTATAACATCCATACCAAAAATCAGCGGTATGCCCAACCGGCTTTCTTCAACGGCTATACGCTGAATTTCAGCGATCTTTTGGGCCGTTTTTATATTGAAAAGCCCGCCAACCTTTCCTTCGCGAATCTGATTGGCAACATCGGTATTGGAAGCCTGACCTGTGGTGATATCGCCGGCAACAGGCAAATTCAACTGGCCGATTTTTTCATCAATGGTCATTTTGGCCATCAACTCATCAATAAAGCGGTTCATTTTTATTTGTTCGGGTAAAGGCTGAGCTACAAGGTAGTATCCGCTAAACAGCAGGAAAAAAAAGGTAATTGCTGATTTTTTCATAATTCTTATGTTTTGACCGGCAAAAAAAGTGAAGGCTTGCAGGATTGTTAAAATTAAGATGTTTGATGGTTGTATTTACTTGAAATAAGGACTGTTGAACCCAAGTTTCTGTAATCCATATTTTACTTCCGGGCTACTCATGAATAAATCCCATATGAGTTTGCTTCTGTAGTTCTCTATCATTACAATAATAGGTCCCTGATCTATAGCCAGATGAGATTTTGCAACCCAATTTTCAGTTTCATTAAAAGCATCTTTAAAACCATATTCACTCCAGAGTTTATCGCCCAAATCATAATACAGATGTCTGAGTACCTGCATAGAGTATTCAGGAGTGTATGGAAATGATGACAAGGCAGCCGTTGGAGTGATAACACCCAGGTCGTTGGTCGGTGAATGTGCACTGTAACCCTGATGGTTGTCGCTGGCCGATAATCCCCAGCAATTACTGCCGTACCCTTTAAAATGCCTGGGGTTATCCATGCAGTAAGCGCGGTTTATAAGCGTGTGATTTTGATTTTGTTCCCAATAGTTTGCATAGGCATCTTCGAGGCCAACCGGGCTGAGGCCTAAAAAGGAATAATGTGCAAAAAAGAGTGGGCCACCATAGTCAAACCCTAACAGAAGCCTGATGCCGTAAAACCCACGATCATTTCTAAAAAAGTTGCTTTGTACCCAGCCTTTATGATATACTGCATCGCTCACGGGATAACTGTTGCTACCTGCGGCCAATACATACATAATGAGGCATTCATTGTATCCTTTCACAGGAAAATTCATCGACCAGCCATTATTTGGACTCCAGTGCCAGTACAGCACTTCCTCTCCTCCGCGCGTAAACCAACTCCATTCAATACCTCTGTAGAGGCCATTGATGCGGTTTCGTAACTCTGTTTCTGTAGCATTTGTTCTGTCGAAGTACTGACGGGCTGTAAGTAATCCCTGAAAAAGAAAAGAAGTCTCTACCAAATCTGCACCATCATCTTTGCGGCTAAAGGGGATGGTTTTGCCGGTGCTACCATTGAGCCAGTGCGCGAAAGCACCATGATAGGCATCGGCTTTTTCGAGGAACCTCACCATCTTTAATAAATGGCGGGCAGCACTATCGCGTGTAATCCAGCCGCGATTTACCGCCACCACTGTGGCCATTATACCAAAACCGGTACCTCCCGTAGTAACTACTTCACTTCCATATCCATAGGCAGCATTGCTGCGTTCGCGGGCCATTCCGCTTACCGGGTGGGCAAAATCCCAGAAATAACGGAAAGTCTGCCGCTGCACCTCATCCAGCAGGGCCGAATCAGAAAGATTAGGTAAAATGCCCCGGGCTGCAATGTGGTTTTTGTCACCGGCTGACCTGGTTTTATGTTGAGCCAATGCAGGCATTGATATGGCTACAAGTAAAAAGATATATACTTTATTCATCATGTGTAGATTATAAAAGATTAACAATTCCAGCCCGGCAGAAGTTGAAAAAATCCGAACATTTTTGATGGTGTAAAGATAACACTAAGTCGTGAAACAGACAAGTCTTAACTTTTGACAAAATTTATTCAAGGTTTGTTGAGCATATATCTCACGAGGCTTTAGCCCTGTAAAACATATTTGATTGTAATTGCTTCATTTCAGGGCTGAGTCTTTTCAATAGGTAAAGAAACCAAAACCTCTTCTTTTTTTGATGCTATTTCAATCGGACTTGCAAACTTCACTTAAAATGGAGTAGAGAGTTGATCCAAAAAGGCAAAAAGCGGTAAAATTTGTTGTATAGATAATGCAGGCCTTATGGTAATCTACTCATATCTGTAAGGGTATGACTGGTTTTTTACTCTTCAAAACTGTTATAAATAAACGTATACAACCTAATGTACCATAGTGGCCATGTGATTATTAAAAATGTCAGGATAAGAATGGTTTATCCCTTATAATATTGAAAAGCAATGGAACTTTATGGGCAATATGCAAAAAGCATCCCTCAAAAAGTGATTATCCACATTCTGGAAATTTTACTATTGTGGTTGTCGTTTTGGATACTATTTCAAGGTGGTGGAAGCTGGGTTCAGCATACCTTTAACATTCAAAACTCAGCAGAATTTTCTGACAGAAGAATTATCATTTTTACGTTCAACATATTTACATTTTTTCGGCTGGCGTTTATGATGATGGTTTTACTTAAGCGAAGGATTCCCTGGGAGGAGAGTTTTACTGTGCCATTTGCTTTTGCGCTCTATTTTGTCGGGTTTGCTTTGTTCGCATTGCCCACATCCAAACCTATTGACTATGTAGACATTTTTGGAATTGTTTTATTTGTTGTTGGCAGTGTGTTGAATACAGGAAGCGAAATTTTACGCTATCAATGGAAGAAAAACCCTGACAATCAAGGAAAAATATATACCCGGGGCTTTTTTAAATATTCCCGGCACATCAATTATTTTGGTGATATACTTTGGGTAACAGCATATGCTATTGTTACCCGTAATTGGTATGCAGTAAGTATTCCTGTTTTCTTATTTTGTTTTTTCGCGTTTTACAATGCCCCAAAACTCGACAAATACCTGAAAGCAAAATATGGAAAGGCCTATAACGATTTCGCGAACAACACAAAAATGCTGATACCGTTCATATACTGATCAACTTTTGCATTGCTTTTAACCTGCTTTACCAGCGAAGATGGGATAGGGTCTGATTTAATTTAAACAGATGTGTGGCCTGCTACTGCAAGAATAAAATCAATTACCTGGGCTAATTTACGGTTCATC
>JAQVEI010000176.1 GCA_028697695.1 Lentimicrobiaceae bacterium | reverse complement strand
CCATCTTCATCATCTTCCGTGTATCTTCAAACTGTTTAATCAGGCGGTTAACTTCGGCAATATCCGTACCGCTACCCTGTGCAATCCGCTTGCGGCGGCTTCCATTGAGTACCGAAGGATTTTCTCTTTCATAGGGAGTCATGGAGCCGATAATGGCTTCAATTCCTTTAAATGCATCGTCGTCAATATCTACATCTTTCATGGCTTTGCCCATTCCCGGAATCATCCCGATAAGGTCTTTTACGTTTCCCATTTTTTTTATCTGCTTTATCTGGCTGATAAAATCGTTGAAATTAAAAGTATCTTTTGCAAGCTTTTGATGCAGCTTTCGGGCTTCAACTTCATCAAATTGTTCCTGGGCGCGCTCCACAAGCGAAACTATATCCCCCATTCCCAGTATACGGTCGGCCATACGCGAGGGGTAGAATACATCTATGGCATCCATTTTTTCACCCAGCCCTACGAACTTCACCGGCTTATCCACCACCGTACGCACGGTTAAAGCAGCACCACCCCGTGTATCGCCATCCAATTTGGTGAGCACTACACCATCGTAGTCAAGTCTGTCATTAAAGGCTTTGGCAGTATTTACCGCATCCTGCCCGGTCATGGCATCTACCACAAATAAAGTTTCTTGTGGATTTACCGACTTTTTGATGGCCGTTATTTCATTCATCATTTGCTCATCTATGGCCAGACGACCGGCAGTATCAATAATGACTACGTTGTAATCGTATTCCTTGGCGTGAGCAATGGCTTTTTTGGAGATGTTTACCGGATCTTTGTCGTCTTCAATAGTAAAAACTTTAACATCAATCTGTTCGCCCAAAACCTTAAGCTGTTCAATAGCTGCTGGACGGTAAACGTCGCCAGCGGCCAATAAAACTTTTCGGTTCTTCCTGGTTTTCAGATAATTGGCAAGCTTTGCCGAGAATGTAGTTTTACCGGATCCCTGAAGACCGGCAATAAGAATAATGGCCGGTGAACCTTTAATATTTATCTCTTTCTGCTCACCACCCATAAGCTGTGCCAATTCATCATGCACAATCTTAACCATAAGCTGACCGGGCGAGACAGCGGTTAACACCTGCTGACCCAGTGCCTTTTCTTTAACCAGATCGGTAAATTGTTTGGCTACCTTATAACTAACGTCGGCATCGAGCAAGGCCTTACGAACCTCTTTTAAGGTTTCCGCTACGTTAATCTCCGTAATATGACCCTGGCCTTTGAGGGTTTTAAATGCCCTGTCGAGTTTTTCACTTAAATTCTCAAACATATCGTTTTATCTCCGCTATTTAATTCTTATTTGGAAGTGCAAAAGTAAGCAATTTCGGTAAAAACGGCCGGCTTATTCTCAGGGACGATTTTATCAGACTTAATATGTCATTTATTCAGAAATACAAACATGTGCGGGAGGGTGAAATGCTAAAATCAGGTTTCTTTATCCAGCCCAAGAAACTCCTCGATGGCACTGCTACTGCCAAACAGTAATAACCGGTCTCCTGTTTTCAGAATAAAAGCCTCTGTGAGTATACCAAGAACTTTTTTCATGATACGTGGTTGCCCGAACACTGACTTGCCTTCGTAATCACGAATTGCGGTTATTGGTTGCAATTTATATTTTTCTTTAAAATTTACTTCTTTCAGGGTAAGTCCATCGTACCTTGCCGGAATATAGGCTTCTACAATTTTATATTCATCCGAGATATGATAGGCATTGCTTACGCCGTATAACAATATGCGATCTACAAAGAGTGAGGCCGAATCCTTTTCGGGCCGAATAATCATTTTAACGCCCAAAGTTTCCAGAACAGTAGAGTGCAGTTCATTGATGGCCCGGCAAACCAGATGTTTTACATTGGCCTGCTTAAGCAGGGCAGTGGCCATAACCGATGCGCCAAAATCCTCACCTATCGCCACTACTGAGTAATCGCATTCACGTAAGGGCAAGGTTTTCAATGCATTCTCATTGGTAGCATCCAGGACAATGGTTTGGGTGATGACCTCTTTAAATGCTTCTACCTTCACGGGATTGGTATCTATACCAATTACTTCATGCCCGGCTGCCGAGAGTTCAATTCCCAGGGATGAACCGAAATTTCCTAAACCAACAACAAGTACTTTCATACAAAAAGGCTTTAGTTAATCATAACATTTTCAAAAGGATACCGGTAATTCAAACTTCTTACTTTACGGAAAAAGGCGACAATAATTGTCAGGGTGCCCACTCTACCGAGGAACATGGTAATGATAATAATCCATTTTCCTGCATACGAAAGCTGAGAAGTGATGCCAAGGCTCAGACCCACGGTTCCAAAGGCAGAAAACACTTCGAAGGCCAGTTTTCGCATACTTAGCGTGCTGTCAGTAACCACCAGGAACATCATTGCAGTACCAAGCACCAATATGGACAGTACAATGACAGCAAATGACCGTTTGACTGATCCTTCCGAAATTTCGCGGCCATATAATTCCAGATGGTTCTTCCCACGGCCCAGGCTTGTAATGTTGGAAATCGCCACAGCAAAAGTGGTGGTTTTAATACCGCCGCCGGTAGAGCCCGGCGAAGCACCAATCCACATCAAAAGAAAATATATCATCAATGTCACTGGAGAAAAGGCGCCCATATCAACAGTATTGAAACCCGCTGTGCGCGGAGTAACTGCACCAAAGAAAGCACCCGCTATTTTACCTCTTAGCGACAATCCCTCCAGGCTATGATTGTATTCGAAAATGAAAAACAACAGGGTTCCCCCGACAATAAGCAGTGTTGTGGTCAATAACACTATTTTACTGCTTACCTTAATGATGTGCGGAACGTAACTGAAGGGCTCGCCGTAATACCAGGCCTTGAAACGCCGCTTGATGTTGGATTTTATAAGGCTGAAGTAGTTAAACACAATGGGAAAACCAAGTCCTCCAATAATAATAAGTAAGGCGATGACAAACTGAAACTGGTAATTATACCTGAAACCGACTTCGGCCAGATTGTTGGTAAGTAAGGAGAAACCTGCATTGCAAAATGCAGAAATGGAATGAAAAACCGAAAAGGCAGCTCGATTTAAGCGCCCATCGAAAAGGAGGGGATCTACGGCGAAATAAATAAATACAGCCCCCAGGGCTTCCAGGGTAAAGGTTACCAGCACTATCTTACCCACTGTCCGGAATATTTCGCCCAATCGTTCTTCATTAAGCAATTCCTTCAATAGAAATTCATTGCCAAAGGAAGATGAACCTCTAAAAAAGTAACCAAAAAAACTGGTAAATGTCATGATACCAAGTCCACCCAGTTGTATAAGTACGATAATAAAAATTTGACCCAGAGGAGTAAAGTAAGTAGCTGTATCTACCACGATAAGTCCGGTTACGCACACTGCACTGGTGGCCGTGAAAAAAGCATCGGTAAATCCTATGCCGTCGTATGTTGACTTTGGCAACAGCAGCAGGGCCGTGCCAAAAACAATAAGTACCAGAAAGCTGAATATAAAAACCAGGGCAGGATTGGTGTTGCGGTTGCTGAATTGCAATGAACCGGTGGATAACTCCAAAATGAGTATAAAGACAATGAAGGCATGCATAGAAACATCCTGACTTAATGCCTGCATAAAAAGAGAATCATACCAGGGTATTCCCGAAAATTGGATGCGGGCATCCAATAAGAGCAGAATTACAGGTAAAGTGAGCAGCTCGGCCAACCTTAGCTTACGCGATAAAACTTCCCATTTAACCAGAAACGTCCCCGACAGATTACTGACAAAAATCAACAACAAAACTATATTGAAAAACAAGTGAATATGTGTAATTTGCTGAGGTGCATGGCTAAATCCAATGTGATACATTAACACTAAAAATCCGACCAATGCCACAAATATCCCAATGGCGTCCAGAGCTGTAAGCAGTTGCTTGCGGAAGCGGTTCAGTGTATCGAGCAGACGGATAGTTGCGAGTTTGAATGACATAGTCTTCTTCGGAAATCGAAAGGTAAAAATAAGTGAAAAGAGGATAGATTAAACTTAAAAAATACTTTTCTATAACGATAACGCATAAAAACTTTACTAAAATACGCAGTATTTAAATTTTTCGGTGCTCTTCCCTGTTTTATTCCAATGAATAGATTGAACACAGACCCTCTGCTTCTATCCCACCAATAGCTCCCAAAACTTCAACAGCATTACGCAGCATCCATCTTGGCTGAATAAAGAATCAAAAAAATAAACATCAGAAGAAAAAAAAATAAAATTTTTTGATAGAGGTGGTTAAAATATTTATTATCTTTAAATCTCCATTAATATTAAACATAATTCTTATGAAGCGTTTTATGACCTATTTTCTTTTCTTGATGTTGGTATTTACAGCATGCACCAATGTCGATAAGGAAACAGAAAACAAGCCGCCTGATCCAGCCGCTGAAAAAGCAGCCATTAAACTTCTGCTTGAAAAGTACATTATCGCTAACGAAACCGGCAACATAAGCATCATTGAGGACATATGGGCCAACGACTCATCGGTTTACACCATTGGCACCGATCGCAATGAGGAATTGAGAGGGTATGAAGCGGTAAAAGAAAAATTTGTAAATCAGTTTAACATTTTCGAAAACACCTATATTTCCTCCCGTGATCAGGTCATCTATATTAGCCCCGGATGCAATGCAGCCTGGTTTTCAGAAGTACTTCAATATAACTTCACCATAGAGGATACTCCACGCGAGTACAGCGATTTGCGGTTTACCGGCTTTGCTGAAAAAAGAGACGGGAAGTGGAAACTCGTGCACACTCATCTGTCTGCACCACTACGATGAGTACACAAACCTGTGAAGAAAAGTTTTATCAAAAATAAATGAATCCGGCCTTTCGGATTCAAATGAAACAAGCCACACCTCATTAAATAAGCGGAAGGCTCAAAAATACCGGCGAGCAATCAACAACGCAGCGCATCAACTTTTCGGAGTATCCGGCTTATAATATACAACACGCTTTGTGACATCGTCTGCCTATTGTGCTCATTGATTGACGTATAAACGCAATACAACGGAAAACGGCCAATTTATACTATCATTGGCCGTTTTCCGAAGTTTTAAATTAATGATTGTGACCTGAGTGGTCCAATTCCCGATCTTCAGGTTTTTTACAACAATCTTTCAGAGCTTTGTAGGCTTCGGGATTGGCCTTTACCTCATCGGCATCGTATCCTGCATCTGCGATAGCCTTACGAATTTTATCCGGATTGGTTTTCGCGGTTTTATAGGTTACTTCTACGCTATTGGTTTTCAAATCAACGATCGATTTGGTAATTCCACGTTCAAAGGCGAGCGCCCGCTCTATGGTTTCCTTACAATCTTCGCATTGAGAGGAAACTTTTATATTTACAACCTGAGTTTTGGGTTGCTGAGCATACAAACTTGCGGATAAAGCAAGCATGAGGATTAAAACAAGGGTATTTTTCATGATTTTTAGTTTTTAAGATAAAGAAAAGTTATTTAATGGAATATCTCACTCCGCCATAAATCATCCGGCCCAGCAATGGCCCCCACATGACACCGGCATCAAAACCGGATTCAAAAGGCTGGTCGTAATTCATGATGGGGTGATGCTGCACAAAATTGGTAAGGTTTTCAATACCGGCGTATACATCAAACTTTTTGAACTTTCGCGTTGT
>JAQVEI010000175.1 GCA_028697695.1 Lentimicrobiaceae bacterium | reverse complement strand
TAGTAATGTAGGGCTCGAAGATTTTATATACTTCATCCGTGAACACGTAAAGCTTTTTTAAATCTTCAGGTGTTTTAAAATTTGCTCCTGTATTTTTGTATTTTATTATTCCTTTAGCCTGGCGGTCAGAGAATCCTAATGCCTTCCAGCCTTGTTCATTCAGTACATTGGGATCGAATTTAAAAGGCGTGAACCTGGTTCTAAGTGCTGCTTTGTCCGGTTCATTAAAGTTGAAGTCTCTCTGGCTGGTTGCCGGATTTTGATTGTCAACGAGCATAAATTGAGCGATCTCGGTGGCAAATTCATCCGAATTGATGAGTTGAGGTGGGTTGTGTGAAAAAAACATGGCAGGTAAAATCAACACAAGAACAATAAGCACCATTATAAAAAGTATGGCATTACGTTCCGACTTACCAAAACTAAGGTAATCTTTAAGCTGCTGTTTCACACTTTTAATGTTCTAACGTTCTACATCATCGTTTTCGCTGTATGAATCGGGCTCAGCCATGGGTTTGGTGACCAGTATTTTATAAAAAAACCAGGCGGCCAGTGCAGTAACCGTTACCTGAACCGTTACCATCAATATGAGAGCGGAAGTATTCATGTTTGTTGATTTTGATTATGATAGCGCTTACGCCATGCAATATATACCAAAACGGCAAGAAAAACAAATAAACTCATTAAAAGCAGCCGCGCCATGTCAATGTAAAACACTTTGTTGATCACCTTACCGGTAAACAAAGCATCCCCTTTAACAACTTTATCGCCGGGCTTAAATTTCAACTTATGTTTGGCAGGTAAATATCGGTAATTCTGACTACTTGTCACTTTGCCATCTTCATGACTACTCACGCTAATGTAGTGTTTTTTACGAAGCTGAAAAATGGAATCAACCTCTCCGGCGTTCTCGCTGTAAAAAGCAGTAGCAAACCATTGTTTATTTGGACCTACGCCCTGATGTTTCAATTGTCCGATAATACTCTCATTATGAAAGTTCCATTCTCCCAGGCTTTGACCCAGCCAGTCATCGTTTACCGGTCGTACTATTGAGCCAAGGAAAACCACGATGAGCATAACCGGGGTAATAAATTTGATGATGAAACGATAGATTACAGGTATTTTAATGTCAGCCCCCATATTAATTTCACGCCAACCATTTTTCAGTCCGAACACCCATGAAAACAAAACCGACTCGAGCAGGGCAAAAACCACGAGCGACACTGTACCTCCCCAATAATCATATTCATCAAACACACCCTGATTAAAAAACAATATAACCGGCAAACCAAGTATTAAAATGATTGTACCAAAGCCCAGAGCAGCATTTTTTCGCGACCAGTTGAATTCATCCATTAAAAATCCCATTCCGGGTGTTCCCATAGCCAGGGAGGAAGTTATTCCGGCGAAGAAAAGCAACCCAAAAAAACAGGTTCCTGCAATGGCAGACAGCAGCGGCCCCCATTGCTCAAATAAAAAAGGCATTGTTCTGAATCCCAGACCCAGGCCGCCTATGTTACTCAACTCCACTACCCTGTCAATGCCCAGGTAACCGATAGATATGGGGATGATAATAGCGCTTCCCAACACCACCTCCACAAATTCATTCATCCATCCGGCTGACATAGCATTCAAGGCAATATCGTCGCGTTTTTTAATATAGGAGGCATAACATTGTATAGATCCCATGCCTACTGAAAGGGTAAAAAATATCTGGCCAGCAGCAGCCAGCCATACTTTTGGATTGGCCAGGGAGGTGTAATCGGGTGTCCAAAGAAAATTCAATCCCACTGTTCCGTCATACACTGCACCATCGGTTCCGGCCTTAAGGGTGGTTCCCTTTATGGCAAGTAATATCCCAAAAACGATAAGCAAAGGTACGCCAACCTTCGCCACTTTTTCGACGCCACCGCTTAAACCCCGACTTAATATCCAGGTATTCAGCGCAAGACACAACACGAAAAACACCAGAGCCTCATAAGGAATACCGGTAGTAGAAGTAGTGACATCGAGATAGTTGCTAAAAAATCCGGCTACCTCATGCTGTGTCATTCCGTTAAATGTACCCTTAAGGGAGTGATATACATAGGACATGGTCCAGCTTTCAATGTAGCAGTAATAGGATGCAATGGCGATGTTGGAAAAGATTCCAAAAACACCCACATACTTCCAAAACCTGCGCTTGCCCATTGCATCCATAATAAACGGGGTTGAATGGTGTCCAAAACGTCCGCCAAAGCGACCAATTGACCATTCAATCATAAGTAAAGGCAGACCGAGCAATAAAAAAGACACCAGATAAGGAATAATAAATGCTCCCCCTCCATTTTGGATGGCTTGTACCGGAAAACGGAGAAAGTTACCAAACCCAACAGCATTTCCGGCCATAGCCAATACCAGACCTACTCTGGAACCCCACGACTCAGTGTTAGTACTCATAATTTAAGTAAATTTAGCAGCAGATGGATAAAAGGGATAAAGAAGACAGAAGGTATATTTGAATTGCGCGGAAAAGACAGTGCAGACATACGATCCGTTTTACAAGAGGTTTATTATGCAATATTAAAAAAAATCAGGTAATTATGGTGCTTTTATCAGGTAAATACCAATACGGCACTCCAAACAACGCTTGTATTCGCAATAATCATTTTTTAATCCTATAAGTGCCTGGGTGTTGAATGCTGAACGAACATCAAGCCCGGCTGTTTTCCAGTTTTTGGTAATGGTATTCACCTCTCCGGGGACTTTGGTGTAGAAATCAAGCACTCTGTTGCATAAACTATCATTGTCAATGGCCCGTCCATAAACAAACAGAAAAGGCAGCACAGCGTTGATCAGCAGCAGATTTACTGCCCCAGCCCCCATTTTCTTAATACTTCGGGTAGCTTTTTTGTCGAATACATAATGTGTTTCCCAGTAAGGAGATGTGGTAATTGAGGAAAAAACCGCTGTAAGCTGATCAATGGTTTCGCAGTGAATGAGCCTGGAAAGCAGGGATTGGGTTCGTGCAATAAATGATGTAAACTGAGCCAGCCTCAACGTAGGAAAATTCCCCGGACGCATTCGCAAAAAACGCCACAAATGCTTGTCAACAGCAATAAGTTGATATTTCTTTTTCAGGAAATGATATTCCGTAATAAGCTGCTGGGGCCATTCGTCTTTCCATTCGGTGGATAGCATACCGGCCTGCCCCATGATTAAGGCCTCCAATTGCATGGGATTGTCGCGATGCCGTACCAGCAAATTATAGGGCAGTGAGCGGGCCATCATCTCGAAGGGTAATGCATTTACACTAAATCCAAAACTCCGGGCAAGGGTATAATACAGGGCTTCTTCCCAATTGTTGTTTCCCAGTTTCAAAAACAAATGGATAATTTCAGATTTTCGTTCAATGCGCTCTATCAACATGCGTTCGAGCCACAAACTAATTTCGTGTTCGGGTACAGTAGCTACCTGATTTATGCAAGGCACCCATCTTCTGGTCGACAAAAAATCACGGTAACGATGAAACAACACATGATTGAAGCTGTCTTTGATTTCAAGCACCGGAATATGTGATTCATGGCCGGGCATATCATGATTATAAACCACATGAAGAACCACATTCTCGTAAGCTTTGTCGTGCTGATGACCGTGCCGGAACCAATCGGAGGTATTCAGGTGTATTTCCACATTGCCGGCCCATAACGTACTACCAATACGCAAGCGTGCATCCGAAAAATCCGGACCGGCATTCAGATTATGAAAACCGGGGGATACCACTTCTATTTCATCCTGGTCAACAGAATACAAAGGCCCGGTAAAAAGTCTGTATTTCCAGATGTAATAAAGAAACTCTTCGGTCATGAAGTGTAAATTTAAGCTAAAATTACAAAATTTTTTAACCTCCGGGCAGCTAAATATTTATCAACAAAGAAATATTTAATCTCACGACCTTAACCGGCCTGAAAATTTATGACTTAACCTGAATTGAGGAAAAATGATTAATACATTTAAAAAAGACATTTAAGCTATTTAAAAATTGTTTATATTTGAAAAAAATCTGATTTGGTCAAAACTTCAACACCAGATTTAATTGTTTGCTTTATATTTGCAGCATAGATTTGTATGAGATGGAAACGGAAACGCTGATTAAAGGTATTGCCTATAAGGTGAGCAGGCTGATAGAAGTTAACCATGGGCTTTCACTTGAAAATCAACAATTGCGTGCTGAGATCAAATCATCAAACAGCAAAGTTAATTTGCTTGAAAACATTATAAACACATTACAAAACCAAATAAACACACTAAAACTGGCCAAATCGTTGAACAAGGAGGAAAGCCGGACAAACGTCAAGTTAAGAATAAATGAACTTGTGCGGGAAATTGACCATTGCATTGCAATATTAAATCATAAATAATCGTTATTTTTAAAGATGGAAGAACTGGCTATTACCGTTACTATTGCTGACCGCCCATACAAATTAAGGATTGAGCGGAAACAGGAAGAACTGGTAAGGAGTGCTGCCAAGTCCATTGAAGAACAGATGAAGCATTACGCAACACACTTTGAATATAAGGACAAACAAGACTTACTGGCTATGGTTGCGCTTCAATTTACTACCAGCAACATCGAAAAGGAGCATGAATTAAATTTCATGAATCAGGAGATGTTAAAAAAATTGTTAGAAATTGATGCTGTGCTTTCAAAAAAGGTTTAACTTTGTTATTGCAAATAAGTTCTTTGAAAAAATAAATGACATCCCGCATTGATTCTTCCAAGTTTGTAAACTCAACATTTTCAACTTTGGGACAAAGCTCAGTACGTGATCTAAAACAGGCCTTACTCCTGGCTTCGGTCAGGTCTCCCTTTACAGGGGGCATTGGAAGTTTGAAATCCCTGGCAGTCCCATAAATGCAGTTTTGGGGTTTACCAAAACTACTGAATCAATGCGGTTTTTTTTGTCCATGATTCCTCCATTTTTCATACATCAACCACAAACAAATAAAAGATGGAGAGTTTAATAATTATTATTGTGGCATTTATTGCCGGAATTGCAGCAGGATGGCTCATCAGCAGCACAATTTTGAAGAATGCTATATTGAAAAAGAGCGCTTTACTGCTAAAAGACGCCGAAGAAAAAGGCGAAATGATTAAGAAAGAGAAAGTACTGGAAGCTAAGGAGAAGTTTATTCAACTCAAAGCCGAGCAGGAGAATCACTTTCAGGAAAAAAACAAGGAGCTGCTCCGGAGTGAAAACCGGATTAAACAAAAGGAGGCTTCATTATCTCAAAAACACGAAGAGCTTCAGCGTAAGCAAAAAGAGACCAACAGCATCAGAGACAACCTGACCAATCAGATGGAAATCATCAACCGGCGGCAGAGTGAACTGGAAAAAACCATGAAGCAACAGGTTGAGAAACTGGAAGTAATTTCAGGATTATCCGCAGAGCAAGCCAAAGCCCAGCTTATTGATGCTTTAAAAGAAGAAGCCCGTGCCGAGGCCATGGTTCATGCCAAAGACATCGTGGAAGAAGCCAAGCTTACCGCCACTATGTAGGCCAAGAAAATTGTGCTTGAAACCATACAGCGTACTGCCACCGAACATGCCATTGAAAACAGTGTTTCGGTATTTAATATTGAAAATGAAGAGATTAAAGGCCGCATTATCGGTCGTGAAGGAC
>JAQVEI010000174.1 GCA_028697695.1 Lentimicrobiaceae bacterium | reverse complement strand
ACAGCAGCCCAAAAATTTTTTTCATAGAAACGGTATTGTGTTAATGGTTTGAAAATCTATGCAAATGTATAGGTTAGAACACAATAATCGTCCAATTATTGTAAATAATTTTTAAAAGGATAATGTAGTATTTCTATACAAAATATTTTGAGATGGATGCAGGCTGATGTTAAAACGATGCAATGGATTTATCAGGATTAATCGGCAGAACATCCATAATCCGGAGAAATCAGCTCGCTTTTTAACCATTTATCGTCCGGATGTGTATTTATTCATCAAAAAGAAAAGTTCTGATGGCCAGTTTACCCATAAGGTTGGTTGCCCAAACATCCATGGAAGCACCAATTAATCCACCGGCAATGGGAACAGCTTTGCTTAGGTTTAGTACTCCTTTTTTGCTGCTTTTGGTGGCCAGCGTAATTCCGGTTCTTTTGGTTATGCTTTTCAGGGCATCCTCTGAAATGGAGGAGATGATTCGGGAAGTCACCCGTGTACCGACCGCAATTCCTGCTTCCTTTACCACATCTTTGGCGAGGTTACCGGCAAGACATAAAAAGATAAGCGATTTCACTTTCGAATCGCGCAGGTCATAGCCGCCAATGATGGCAATGGCCGCAATCATCCTGATTTGGATAAACAATACACTAGCCAGGTTTAATGGAATGGTTAATGGCAGGCTTATGGCACCACCCAGCCCCGTTATAAATCCACTGGAGCCTGCTTTGAAGTTTTGAAAACGGATAAGTGCTTTGGCTGCCGACAGGGCAGAATCGGAATTTGATGTATAATAAGCGGCCATAGCCGGAGCAGTGTCAAGACCGGCAATACCTGAAGCAACTTTCTCATATATCCGGTCAAGCGCCTGCACCATGAGATATTGAGTTATTTTAGCGGTTTGCATGATATTGAATTTTTATTGTTTTAACATAAAAGTAATCAATGAAACATTAGCTAAACAATAATGTTGCCAGAAAGTATCCCGAAGTATCTTGCAGCCCTGCCTGGACAATCTACATCTGCTTTTTAGATGATGAAGATGTCTGGATACATTGAAAGCCTGATGCAATTCCGGTTTATTCAGATATTTCAGCAGTTACCACCACTGTTTTTTGCTGTAGCCGGTAAGTGAAAAACAGGAAAGTTATACCAATCACAAAAAAGGTAGCAATGGCCAGTACAGAGTAACGCATGCTTCCGGTCAGGGCTTCAATGATACCAAAGCTGAACGTGCCGGCCACTGTGGCAAGCTTCTCCATTACATCAAAGAAGCTGAAGTAGCTGGTATGATCGGTCGTGGTTTCAGGCAACATCTTACTATAGGTAGAGCGCGCCAGTGCCTGGGAGCCACCCATTACCAGCCCGATAAAGAAGGCAGCGATCATAAACTGCAGTGCGTTGATGATAAAATAGGCTCCTATGCATATAAAAATCCACACTCCAACCGAAAACATTAAGGCTCTCAGGTTTCCCCATCTTGATGAAAGACGCGCAAACAGCCACGCACCTCCCATACCCACCAGTTGAATAATGAGGATGGTGGGTATCAATACCTCATCTTTGAGTCCAATCTCTTTCTCACCATACGTAGCTGCCATAAACATTACGGTAAGTAATCCCATCATTACAAAGAAAAATCCGATAAGGTAAGCCGACAGGGGCCTTGACTTGCGTACCTGATGAAATACCCTGTCCAATTCGCGGTAACCCTCGAAAAATATGTTGCTTTCCTTACTTTTCCGCCGTTTTCTGAATGTATATCGCGGAAGTCGGTTAAAGGTTATTAACGAAAATCCAATCCACCACAGGAAAACTGTAAGAAAAGATAGCCTGGCCGGCATAAGCGGGTCAGAAATACCAAACCATGCGGGTTGAAGTATCATCACCAGATTAAAAAGCAACAATACCACTCCACCCAGATAACCCATAGCATAACCCCGGGCACTTATCCTGTCCTGATCTTCCGGTTCACTAATGACCGGTAAAAACGAATTGTAATAAACAATGCTTCCGCCATAACCTACGGTGCCTAAAGCAAAAGCTATGATGCCAAACTCAACGTTGCCGGGATGAAAAAAATAGAGTGCCCCACATGAAAGTGCTCCCAACCAGGTGAAAAACTGCATAAAGCTTTTCCGTCGACCCGTATAATCAGCCAGAGAAGACAGTAAGGGCGTAATTAAAGCCACCAATAAGTATGCAGCAGCAATTGCCCACGAATATAACACCGTGTTTATGACTTCATAGCCAAAAAAATGAACAATAAAGTCATCTCCCTTGCGGGTGACCTGATTGTAATATATAGGGAAAATGGTAGACGCAATGGTTAGTTGGTAAACCGAGTTGGCCCAATCATACATTACCCAGCCCCGGATTACCTTTTTATCGCCTTTACGGATGTGCTGATTTCGAATGTTTTTTTTCACAAATGCTGGTAACTAAACTGCTAAATTAGAAAAATTTGAATTGCTCAATTGTATTTGTATAAATATCTTATTGCTCAATAGTTTTTGAACCAATTAATCTGATGCTTTAATTACAAAAATAGTATTTTTGGCAACTACTAAAACTACTCACATACTATGTTAAAACTCATTATACTATCAGTTGGTATACTGTATTTATATGCTGCGGTAATGCTTACGGTTAAAGCCAGGCTGAGTAATATTTCCTGGAGCTCGGTGTTGTTCAGAAGTTTGCTGTTAACGCCCATTATGGGATATCTATACATAATCAAGGCTCGCGGCTCCCGTATCATCAAATTATATCGCTATCAGTGCCCTCGTTGCCATACAGTGTTCACAGAAAAATTACCTTTTTGTCATTATTGCGCAAAGGATAACATAAAATCCCCGTTAAAAAAGCGTGTTATTCATAGTTTGTAATTTTTTGCGGATTCTCCCTAAACTCACTCTATCAAAAGGTTTAGATCATATTATTTTTTTGAACTGTTGTATGTTAAAAGCAATTCATTTGCTATCTTCGGCAACAAAAAAGAGCCATTATGAGAAATGCATACCATTTAATAATAATGCTGTTGGTTATGCTTATTTACCAGCACAACACAGCCATTGCCCAAAAAACCGATACAACCCGGTCACAAACAGGTGAAAAGGCCAAGACCGGCTACAACCTTGGTGTGCTTCCGGCGGTTGCTTTTGATTCTGACATCGGATTTCAATATGGTTTGTTGGCCAACCTTTTCGATTATGGGGACGGTAGCCTGTATCCGGATTACAAATGGTCATTGTATGCCGAATGGTCGCGAACCACTAAGGGAAGTGGGATCAACCAATTGTTTTTTGACTCAAAATACCTGTTGCCTCATCAATTGCGGGTAACTGCCGATTTAAGTTTTTTAACGGAACGGTCTCTCGATTTTTACGGTTTTAATGGGTATGAAGCGGTGTATAATCCCTCATTTGAGGACGATTCGCCCGGCAACGAGGATTATATATCAAGGGTTTTTTACCGTCACGAACGCAAAGTTGCCCGGGTAACCATAGACTTACAACGAAAAATTGGTTCGTTGCCGCTGCGTTGGCTTGCTGGTTATGGGTATTTTAATTATCAGATCGGTACGGTAGATATTGACCGGCTCAATAAGGGCAAAGATGAAGCAGATAAATTGCCGCCCGTGGATGTGCTTTATGATAAATATGTGGAATGGGGAATCATTCCTGAACAGGAAGCTGATGGCGGCAGCCACCATATTGCAAAACTCGGGCTGGTATATGATACCCGATCCAACGAGTCGAATCCGGTGAATGGCATATGGACCGAACTGCTGCTGATGACTGCCCCGCGGTTCATGGGCAATACCGAAACTGCTTTCACCAAAGTGGCGGTAACACACCGGCAATACCTGCCATTGAAACGCGATGTCCTCACGTTTGCCTACCGTTTGGGCTGGCAGGGTACTATTGATGGAGAAACACCTTTCTACATGCAACCTTACATGATGAATACCTTTACCAAAACCACCAAAAACGATGGATTGGGTGGCGCACGATCCCTTAGAGGCATATTGCGTAACCGGATAGTGGGCGATGCATTTGCCTATGCCAACCTGGAGTTGAGGTATAAATTTCTTAAGTTCTATAAATGGAGACAAAATTTTTATTTATCGCTCAATGGCTTTAGCGACCTGGGTACCATCACCAAAACTATAGATATTGACAAGCACCTGTTACCCGAAGGCGAACTACTCAACCGGTATTTTTCCAACGATGATCCAGGATTGCATGCTTCCTACGGTTTGGGTCTTCGTATTGCCATGAATCAGAACTTTATCCTGGCCATTGACTATGGCATGGCTGCCGATAAACGGGATGGCACTAGCGGACTTTATATCAATCTTGGCTTCTTGTTCTGATGTTCACCGGGGGTTAAGTCAGGGCACACTGAAAAAGAACCCTGTAGGGGTTCAACTATTCCCAAGAAGATAAGGGATAGTTCAACCCCGCTGGGGTTGCAATTTGTTTCCACACCCTTTACCCCCGGTAGTGGTCAGTTACCTTCGGCAACTGACCTTACCGGGGGTTATTCATAGTCGAACCCCTCTGGGGTTCTATATGAACGACAACTACGGTGATCCTGTAAAATGAAGCTTCTATCAACGCTGAACCCTGTTGAGTATTAATCCGGGTCTGCCGGAAACATACAAGGGTTTTTTATGCTATTTGGCCACACTCCATACTTTATATTACGGTGCTCTGCACCTAAAAAAGATCCAGAGAGTGACGTAATATTTATGAACCCTGTAGGGGTTCAACTATAAATAACCCCCAATGAAGCTGTCTGCGCCAGCAGACAAGCGGAATTGGGGGTAAGTCAGGGCACAAGGAATAAGAACCCTGTAGGGGTTCATCTATTATCTATACCTGATGGACCCGTATTTCCGGCAAGCACTTAAGAATCTTCTTATCTTTTAACGAGTTTAAGTGCCTGATTTCCATTGGGGGTATGCATCAACAATACATAAACCCCGGGTTTTAATTGGGCAACATTTAAAGTCAGATGATTTAAGCCTTTAGTTATATGCAAGTTCCCTTGTTGTAGCTTCTTACCATTCAGGTCAACCAAAGTCCATTCTGCGGTTTGGATTTTGGTTGCAATGATTTTGACTTCAGCATTATCATCCACAGGGTTGGGGGCCAGGGATAATTCTAATTCCGGAACCTTTTGCAGTGTTACCGCAGTATTTATGGTAACCGTAAACTGTACCGGTATGTCGGTTACCGGACGTGTAGGGTCGTTGGACAGCAATCGCAGGTTTCCATGATAAATGCCCGGTTCAAGTCCGGTTGCATCGCAGGTTATGGTTATTGTTTGGCTGGAGCCCGGGGCAATGCTGCCATTTGAATGTGAACTTGCCAGCCAATTGCCGGTTGAGGCAGCCTTCACCCAGCTAACCTTAACCGCTTTTGCCTGATGTCCGCCATCACCATCGGTATCCTGTATCCAAAATTTCCAATTTCCCAGCAGGGATTCCTGCTGAAGCTGGGTGTCAGTAAGTTGATAACTGCCCGGATATTGTCCGTTGGCCAGTTGAACCCGGTTGCCGGAGGGTGCCTCTGCCCATAAGGAACCTTCGATGGGGTAAGTATCTGTTGTCCAATTGTATTGCATCAGCAACTGTTCCAGACTGCCGGCAGGGTTCAGTGTCACCATAGTCC
>JAQVEI010000173.1 GCA_028697695.1 Lentimicrobiaceae bacterium | reverse complement strand
AGCCTGAGCCGGAGCATTGAAAAAATTACCACACCGGAAGGAGACTTCTTTTATGAGCGAAACCTGGCAAATTATTCAGCAGGCCTCTCCCTGTCAAAAAATATTGGACTTACCGGCGGGCAGGTGTTTGTGAATTCCGACCTGCAACGGGTGGATTTATTCAGCGATAGCGTGGTTACCTCTTATTTATCTGCTCCGCTGAACATTGGCATCAATCAACCCCTGTTCAATTACAATCCCTTTAGATGGGCAAAAAAAATTGAACCCATGCGGTACAATGAGGCCGAACGACGCTATCTGGAAGATGTGGAGCAGGTAAATATTACAGCTTCCAACCTGTTTTTTAATTTACTTGATGCACAGATAAGGTTAAAAATTCAACAGTTTAACCTTTCCAATAACGATACACTCTATCAGATTGCCCGTGGGCGTTTCAATATTGGAACCATAGCTGAGAATGAGCTGCTTCAAATAGAGCTTAGCCTGCTCAACGCGCAATCGGCCGTTGAAAATGCCCTGCTTGATGTTCAGGTTAAGGCATTCAATTTAAAATCCTATCTCAGGTTGCCCGATACAGAAGATATCCGTCTGATTGCTCCCCCGGTACCACAGGCTCCCGTGGTGGACGCTCAGCTTGCCGTTGCCGAAGCCCGCGACAACCGCGCTGATGCCCTGGCCTTCGAACGCCGGGTGCTGGTAGCAGAAAGCAGAGTAAATCAGGCAAGAACAGAAAACCGTTTCAATGCCAACCTATACGCCATGTACGGTTTAACCCAAAGTGCAGCCAGCCTGGAGGAGGCTTACAAAAATCCTCAGGACCAGCAAAGGGTTATACTGGGTTTAAGAATTCCCATACTCGACTGGGGGCTTACACGGGGTAAAATAAAGCTGGCCGAATCAGATATGGAAATGGAACGCACTGCAGTGCAACAGCAAATGATTGACTTTGATCAGGAGGTATTCCTTAAAGTAATGCAGTTTAATATGTTGAAAAACCAGTTGATTATTGCCGCCAAAAGCGACACAGTGGCTGTGAAAAGATATGAGGTGACCAAACAGCGTTATTTGATAGGAAAAATCGGAATAATCGATCTAAATCTGGCTCAGAGCGAAAAAGACAATGCACAGCAGGGCTACATTCAGACTTTATCAACTTATTGGCGCAGTTTCTTTGAATTGCGGAAGCTTACTTTATATGATTTCGTTGCCAACAACCGCCTTGAATTCAGGTTTACTGATATTCCTGATGTAGAGTGAGGAGGTCAATTTTAGCTGTACCAGTCAGAATTTAAAGGCCAAGCTGCTCGCCAATACCGGCCATGGCAGCAATGGCCAGGGCAGCAAATTCATTAATATCAATACCCAGCCTGGTGCATTCCATAATGGTTTCCCGGTTCACCGAGGCCGCGAAAGCTTTCTCTTTCATACGTTTTACCACTGATTTGGGCTTAACTGAGGCAACTTTTTTATCGGGATAAACCAGGGCAGTGGCAGTAATTAGCCCGGTAATGGTTTCACCTGCAGCCAGGGCATGTTGAAATTCATTTTCTCTGGGTTTGCCAGAGGCGAGTTCATTGTGCATAACGATGGCCTCCACCAGGTCAGCGTCCAGATTCAGCTCCAACAGTATGCGGCGCGTTTCCAGCCCATGCCGGTGCGGCTCTGAAGCCGTAATTTCTGAATCCAGGTCATGCAATAAACCGGCCTGACCCCATTTTTCAACATCACGGCCCAATCGCTGTGCCAATGCCCGCATTACGGCTTCCGAGGCCAGCGCATGCGCTATGGTTCGCTCATTGGAAATATACTTCCGGAGTAAATTTATCGCTTCTTGTCTGCTAAGTAACATTTGAGGAAAGATTAGGTAAGGGTTATGCTTATTCCGAAGAATCTTCTTCTTTCAGTCTATTTAAAGAAATGCCCGTCCGAAGTAGGATCAAAGCCGATAATAACAGCGAACCACCCAACGAAATAAAAAAGATGCCTTCTATCCAGGCAGGCATTAACTTAAATTTTTCGATGAGGATGCTTAATCCAATCATAAAAAAAATGATTAGATAAGTTTTCCATCCTATAAATGCAAAAATACAAGGTTTTTCGCTTTTAATGGCATAAATACGTTGAACATTGCGGCGAATAACTCTTTTAAAAACAAGGCTATAAAAAATATAGAATCCCAGCAAGCCTGAAATCGCGATTATCCACGCCGGAACATCGGTTTCTTGAATGGCCGTAACGGGTATTTTTAATACGCGATACGCTGCAAAGGCCCATAATGCCGCACCAATAAAGCACAACACCCGCCGGGGAACGGCTGGTTTAAATCTATCTGTCCATTTAAATGGCTCAGGCATGAGAGGCTGATTTTTATTTTATGCAAATACAAATTTCGGAAAAATATCCATATTGTATGCAAACCTCATGCTTTAGCAGCAAGGCTCAAAAACGCTGTTGTGCCGGCGTGTTAATCCTGAGATGTGGCAGTAAGTTCCTTGTAGAGCGACAGTACCAGTCCGTCAGCCAGTCCCAGGCGTGGTGTAATGACCTCTCCAATACCTGTCCATTTGAGTATGCGGATAAATATGCGGGAGGCAGGAACAATTACATCAGCGCGATCAGGGCGCAGTCCCATCGATTCAATACGCTCTTTCAGCGGCATAGCTTTAAGTTGCTTTTGTGCTCCTACCAGTTCATCGAACCCAATGCGGTTGTTTGAGCTGTGGCCGTAAAGTTTGGTGAGCTTATTGATATTGCCTCCCGAACCTATACAATTCATCCGGCCAAAATCGCTTTTAAATTCCTGAAGCCAGCGTCGCATTCTTTCCCATTCGCTCTTTTCCACTTTGTTGGCCAGCAAGCGCAGGGTGCCTATCTTAAACGATCCGGAAGCGATAAGCTCGTCTTTCTCTATAATGGAAAGTTCGGTGGAGCCACCCCCAACGTCAATGTATAAAGTTTTGTTGAAATCGCGGTTTACATATACCTTGCTTAGTGAACTAATGATGTTTGCTTCCTGAATGCCATTGATGATGTGAATATTGAGACCGGTTTCCGCTTTAACCCTCGCTATAATATCTTCCTTGTTTGAGGCCTCGCGCATGGCTGATGTTGCAGCAACACGATAAGCCTGTGGGTTGTAAACTTCAATCAACAACTTGAAGGCAAGCATGGTTTTTACAAGGTCATCTGCTTTTTTATCACTTATCTTTCCACTGTTAAAAACATCAAGCCCAAGACGTAAAGGAATACGCAACAATGTGGCTTTTTCCGAAACTATGCCCGATTTACTGTTGAAAACATTGGCAAATAAGAGGCGGACTGCGTTGGTTCCTATGTCGATTGCGGATAAAAGCATACTGCCATTATTTTAAGGTGTTTGTTACTGTTTCCTTAATTGGTTCAGCGCATCCATTTCTATACGTCATCATTGTTAAATCATTGCCGTCAAATACAGCATAGCTGAAATTGGTTATCCAGTCACCAAGATTTATAAACCTGGAAGTTTCATTCAGTTTAATGTCGGCAGGTACATGCCGGTGTCCAAAAATAAAATAGTTGATGTCCGGTTGTTCTTCCAATGTTTTTTGTGCGAAGGTAAACAGGCGTTCTTTGGTCAGGTCGATACCACTGTGCTGCTCTGCATATGCATCGCGGGCTTCGTTGGCATAACGGCTCCGGCGTGAGAAATAAAGTGCCAGCCGGGTGCCGATATCGGGATGCAGCCATCTGAACAGCCATTGGTTGGGTTTAAACTCGAATACTCTTTTTAACAGTTTGTATCCATGGTCACCCGGACCCAGTCCATCGCCATGGGAAAGAAAAAACTTCTTTCCGTTCCACTCCCTTATCCTGAATTCCCGTTCCAGCTCTACTCCAATTTCCTGCGCAAAATAATCGAAGGCCCAGATGTCATGATTGCCTCTGAACAGATGAATGGGAATGCCCTGATCGGTGAGCTCGGCCAGTTTGCCAAAAAAGCGTGTAAAACCACGGGGCACCACAGTTTTGTATTCGAACCAAAAGTCGAACACATCGCCCATCAGAAAAATCTCAGTGGCATCGGCTTTAATCTCATCCAGCCATTTTGCCAGTAGCTTTTCCCGTCTTAAACTCGAAGCATGATCAGGTATCCCCAGATGAAAGTCGGAAGCAAAGTATATTTTCAAATTCGTTGAGTTTTATGTGGGTCAAACCTACAAAAAAAATACCACTATTTTTCAGGTAGTCTTTTACTGTCTTTGATTTTCGAGGTAAGTTTTAAAGGCATCGGCTGATAGGAACCTTTGCTTAATCCTGCCTTGCTCATCCAGCAGAATCATTACCGGCAGTCGCTTGATGAGGTACTGCCTGCGGAGCGGGGATCGCTCACCCAGCGTATCTATTACGTTGGTCCACCAGATTTTATCCAGATTTACGGCTGCTTTCCATCTATCTGGCAATTCATCAAAAGCTATGGCATATACATTAAAGGATGGCAAACTTTTGTCTTCAAAAATTTGCTTCAGTTTAGCATTGGTTTGTCTGCTGGGTGCATCAACGGGAGCCCAAAAGTAAAGCAAAACAGGCTTGCCCTTTAAGCTGTGCCAGCTTTTGATCCTGTCTGAAAAGTCGGGCAAGCTGATTTCAGGAGCGAAACTGCCCTGCTGCAGTTGTTTTTTCGCCTGGTTTTCTGCACGTGCAAGCTGCCGTAGATGCTGCACCCGGTTATGATGCATGAGGCGATGCTCGTTATCAGGGAAGTATACGCCCAGGGTAGAGTCGGTGTAATAAAACCAGCTACTGTCAGCCAGGCCCATAAACAAAGCCTGTTGTGCCGGCAATGCATTCATGACCAAAATTTGAGAAAGCGCCTGCGGATGCTGCTGAAGATATTGAATGGCCTTTGTCCGGGCTTGCTGCCTGAATGTCAACAGGGTGCTGTCGAAAAATTTGAGCTGCTCCGCATAATTGCCGGTATATCGTGCTGCATCCAACACGGCAATTAAACTGTCGGTTTTTAGCCGAAGCGTATCAAGAAAAAATACAAATTGCTGGTAATAGTCGTTTTCTACGCCTCCACTGAAAATGATGCCGGAATGAGCAGTAATTTTTCCTTTCAGATTGTCACCGGGGTGCAATACCACTAATCTTCGGCCGGATTCAGGATAGGTAATCAAATAAAAGCCGGGTTCCTTGACGGGAATGTCAAATTTCGCGGTTTGGCCGGTTTTTAGCATCAGTGAATCCAGCGGCACTATCAGGCTGGTATCCAGCCGGCTCACCTTAACTTTAAAATTACAGCCCTCTTCACAATGTAATGTAATTAATGCGGAGTCCTCCGGTTCTGTAGGGCCCTGGCATGCATGCATCAGTACAGCAAGTAGAAGCACCAAAATAGATGTTATTTTGGCTTGCCTTGCTGACAATCCTCGCAAACATAAGCGCATGAGTGAATTCATACCTTGAATTAAGCCAGGTTCAGGTTACTTGCTCTTACTAAATGGATTCAATCAGTGAGCGTATAATATGTGTCATTTTAGGCTCTGCTTTTGCAGCAGCTTCAATTACAATTTGATGAGATATCTCAACGATTTTACCCTCAACGCCCAGATCGGAAATTACGGAAACGGCAAAAACCGGCAAACCTGCATGGCGGGCTACAATTGCTTCAGGCACTGTTGACATTCCCACGGCATCGGCAC
>JAQVEI010000172.1 GCA_028697695.1 Lentimicrobiaceae bacterium | reverse complement strand
GGACTTTCACCCTCAGGGAATTTATTTACACTTGTTGCAATACTTCGGAATGATAAATTTGTATTTTTGGTCTTTTTCCAGAGCGTACAACAAGTGTGCGCTGCAGCTCATGCAGGGCACACACAAAAGCTATGCGTAATGCGGGGTCAGGTGATAATTTGAGCAATAATACAGGTAATGAAATTTAGTGATAAATAGAAAGTTGAGTGCTCCTAAATCCCGCACTACGCATAGCCAAACCGATTTTTGCCGTTTAAACAAAGCATCAATCGGGCTGAATGCATGGTTTTTCTATGCATATTTGTTGAAGTGAACTGCTGCTTCCGGTGTAAACATTCAGGTCAACATATCCTTTAATGCCTTTCACTGATGCCTTATCGGTTTGCTGCCAAAAATGCCATTGCAATTCACCTGTATGGGGCTTTTCGGGATGATAATGAGCAATCCACAGTATATGATCGTTAAACTCACCTGCCAGGTTTATCGAAAAGTAGCTTGGATTGGTGTATAATATAGGTTTTACGCCATAGTGTTCTTCAATAAGCTTACACCATTTTCTGGCTCCTTCAACAATCTGGGTTTTTGTTTTTCGGTTGGTCACTTCAATGTCCAGCACCGGTGGCAGATCGCCCGGTTGCAGTTGAACATTTTTTATAAAATTTTCAGCCTGGGCGGCAGCATCTCTGGATGGATGAAAAAAGTGATAAGCCCCACGTATCAATCCGGCTTCGCCGGCTTTCTTCCAATTGTGCATGAAATGCCTGTCCTGACGCGTTACCCCTTCAGTAGCCTTAATAAATACAAAACTGATGTGCTTGCCGCTGATGTCTTTTTCAGCCACCTCGGTCCAATTTATTTTGCCCTGATGATGAGAGACGTCTATACCGTAAATGGTATACACCCGGGGAATGGGTACACCAAATGCCTGTATGACCGCACCGGGCAGGAATGGAAATATCTGCGTTGCCTTGTTGTAGGCCAATCCGCTATAGCGATAAAGCCCGGGACCAAAAACAATTGCAAAAACAAATGTCAGCCCCGATACCAAAAGCCATTTGGAAGAATACTTGCTGTTTTTCCTGACTTTGGGAAGCCTGGAAAGTTGTTTTGCCCACCTTGCCATTGTAAACCGGATTATTTCACCATCTCAAATACGCTGGCCGTTCGTGCCGGAATTACAATATGGTCCGACCACATCACCGGCTGGCCGGTAATTACCTCCCTTGCCTGATTGTATCCGCCTATGACCTCTGAAAAACGGTTTATGGAAACGTTTTTAGGCTCTGTATTGTTGTTGATCATCACCATTACAACTTCATCATTCAGGATACGGAAATAAGTATATACCCCGTCTTCGGGTAAAAAGTGCAATAACTTTCCGTAATGAACTGCCCGGGCATTCCCACGCCAGTGAAGCAGATTTTTCAAATGGTTGTATATTTCATTTTGCGCGTTGGAACGTCCGGCGGCTACAAATGCATTTACTGTATCGGCTGCCCATCCACCCGGAAAATCTTTTCTTATCTCCCCATGCCCCAGATGCTCCTGTCCATCCATAAGAAGCTCAGTGCCATAATACAGTTGCGGAATGCCGCGTGTAGTAAGCAGGAATGTAAGCGCCATTTTCATCGCCTGCATATCATTTCCTATGGTATTAAAATACCGGTTAAGGTCGTGGTTATCCAGAAATATCAGGGTGTTGTATGGGTTATCGTAAACAAAATCCTGGGCCAGCACCATATAAATCCGTGCCATTCCTTCGCTCCAGCCTTCAGGCTCACTGAAGGCCCTGGAAAGCGCACCCTGAAGTGGAAAATCTGTAACTACCGGCATTCCAATACTAAAACCGGCACAGTCAGCGTAAGGTTTCTGAAAATGGGCAGTCATGGATTCACGCTGTAACCAGGCCTCTCCCACAATGTTAAAGTTTGGATATTCATCCATGATGCGCGTGGTCCATTCTGCTGTCATGCCTGCATAAGGATAAGGCTGTGTGTCAAGCCTTATGCCATCAAGGCCGGCAAACTCTATCCACCAAATGCTGTTTTGTATAAGATAATTGCGCAGGTATGGATTGCGTTGGTCTAAATCAGGCATATGCCTGTCAAACCAACCTTGAAGCATACGGTTTTGGTCAGCCAGGGAGGCATGTGGATCCGTCAGCGTTTCTGCCCTAAAATTGCTTCTGGTAAATTCCGGAAACTGATGGATCCATCCGGGCATGGGTAGGTCGCGGATAAACCAGTGATTTATCCCGCAATGATTCAATATCATGTCCATCACAATTTTAAGGCCTTTACGGTGAGCAGCATCCACCAGGGCAACATAATCTGCGTTGGTGCCAAATCTCGGATCAATACGGTAGAAGTCAGTAATGGCATAACCATGATAGGAATATTCCGGATGGTTATTTTCCAGCAATGGATTAATCCATAGAGTAGTGATACCCAAATCTTTAAAGTAATCCAAATGCTCAAGTATTCCCTGAATATCGCCTCCATGCCGGCCTGAAGGATTGGAACGATTTACTTTCTCCGACATTTCAACATGATTATCGTTCAGGGGATCACCGTTGGCAAACCGGTCAGGCATAAGCAGATACAGCACATCAGACTGGTCAAAGCCCTTACGGGAAGCAGATTCCTGGTTTCTTTGTTTGAGTTGGTACTGATACGTATAAATGTGCTTGTTGTTCAAACGAAAGTTAATCGGGAATATTCCCGGCCGGACATCCGGGTCAAGAATCAAATCAATGAAAAGATAATTGGGATTTTCTACCCGGGTTATGCCCTGAATGGTTATGCCCGGATAGTCAAGCTGCACCTCGGCCCGGGCAATATCATTCCCATGCACCAGCAATTGAAGCTTGTTGTAATGCATGCCGGCCCACCAGAAAGGGGGTTCAACCCGGATGTTTTGTTGGGCAATGGCACTAAAACCGCCACTCAGGAGGGCGGCCAACAGGATTATTATCAAAAAATGTGATCGTCGAATCAAAGTATTGTATTTCATTGTAACATTTGATTGAATGAATGGATGCAAAAATAAACAATCTGTGCACTCAGATAAGGCGGCGGAGCTTTATTTTAAAATTCATCCTCTTACCATTTCTGGTAATGCCAAGTTTTACTGTCTTACCCGGTCTGTCAGAGAGCAGATTATTCAGCTCGCCCATATTCAGCATAAAGGTGTACTTTTCATCTACACTCATGAGTATATCTCCGGGCTTTATGCCGGCTTCATCGCCCGGTGAACCGGAAATGACTTCACTTACTTCAAAGATATTGAAGCCCGCGCCAAAAGAGCGAAAATTGAGGCCACTCATATTGTATTCGAAAGGCTGTTTGAACTTTTGGCCTTTGCGCAGTAGTATTCTGCTGTTGGTGTAGTCAAAGGTCACCACAAAACGCGCCAATGCACCTGCGCCCAGGGTTCCATGCCTCTTTTGACGGTTAAAGAAATTGCCCGGCATATATTCATCTGTAAATGAAGTAACTATATCATCCAGGCGAAAGTTGCCCAGCATCAACCACCCTACACGCGCAAAACTACCCGGGATTACGCCGGCCAGCCCTTTGCCAATCACTGCATTCAGACTTTCACCGGGTACAAAACCATCCAGGCTGTCATTTTCAAGCAACAGCGGATGATTGGCACCCGAGTCTATCAGCAGCCACAAATCTTTAATATGCACGTTATCCAGGGCTATCCTTACCGGGATATAAGGTTTACCCCTGGTGATAACTACAGGGATGATCTGGGTTTTGTTTTTTATTTTAAATGCCTCAGGTCTTTCAAATCTTAGGGTGTTTCTATCATAACTGATGGTTACCATCAGGTCTTTGAAATTTTCCATGCCTATCAGGCCATGAACCCTGGTACCCATATATTGATCGAGGGAAAAATAATCATCTTTAAGCAGCACCATATTTGTAAAAATTGGCTGTAAGGGCTCAAACCCAAGTTTTACCCTTTTGGTGATACTGGCATCCAGCTCGCGGGAGGAACCCGGCGCTGATATTTTAAAATCTCTCAGCCAAATGTCCTTTAACCTTAACGAAACCGCCTTATCCGTTATGATAACACCTTCCACTCCGCTGTCAAGCATCAGACGTACCGGCAAGGTATCGTTAATTACAAATTCTGTTACAATCAGATTATCATAATTACTAAATTGAACCGTTTCATTTTTGCGATCCGGCAACAATTTAAAATATTGAAGTTGGGCACTGGCAAAAACATGAAAACCAAATATGAATAAAAAAGGCAAAAAATAACGTGACAGAAAGATCATCGAAAGAAAGTTTAGGCGATACTAAGATAAAAAAAAACAGTATGTAAGGTTTTGTCATTCAATAAAATTAAATTTGCACCCATAATGAAGATTCATCCGGGCTGGCCGGCAAGCATTATTATCCGGTTGGCTCAAAAATCACAACGTAAGAGAAAATTACGCTATGACAAATCCCAACAAACTGAGAGAGCAACTCCGCCTGCTGTGGCTACAGCTTTATCCCGCGCCTGAACACCAGCCAATTTTAAGTAAACTATTGGTTGAGATGGAGGATACCCTGGCTGATATACATTTCAAGCCGCAACCGGAAGGATGGTACAAAGATGCAGTTGTTTATTCGCTGTACGTAGATCTTTTCAATCAAACCTTTGATGGTTTAGTGGAAAAACTGGATATGCTCAAGGAGCTGGGTATCAACTGCCTTTGGCTGCTTCCCCTGCTTGAATCGCCAATGCGCGATGCGGGGTTCGACATAAAAGATTACCGCAATATACGGGCTTCCCTGCTGGGATTGCCTGACACCACCCCCGCGGAGACAAAGCAGCAGCATTTCAGAAAATTACTGGCACAGGCCCATGAAAGAGGGATTCGGGTAATTTTTGATGTTGCCATGAATCATACTTCGGAAGAGCATCCCTGGTTTGTTGAATCACGAAAAGGAGTCGACAATCCCTACCGCGATTACTATATCTGGAATAAAGATACCAATAAATACAAAGAAACCAGACTGTTGTTTAAGGGCATGTGTCCAAGCAACTGGGAGAAATCGGGAGATTGGTACTTTTTTCATCGTTTCTTTGAATTTCAGCCCGACCTGAATTATAAGAATCCTATGGTAATGCTTGAAATTTGTCGCGTGCTTCTGTTTTGGATGCGGCAGGGACTTGATGGATTCAGGGCCGATGCCATCCCCTATCTGTGGAAAGAGGAAGGTACCGATTGTGAGAATCTGCCGCCCACGCATACTATTCTCAAAATTTTCAGAACCGTGCTGGATTACGTCAGGCCAAACACCTTGCTTTTGGCTGAGGCCTGCCAGCCTCCCATTGAAGTAGTGCGTTATTTTGGAGATAATGATGAATGTCATGCAGGTTATCATTTTCCATTGATGCCCATGGTTTTTAAATCATTGGCGCTTGCTGATGCCACACCCATAGAGCAGGTGCTTAGCCCTCAGGTTACACCTGAAATACCTGCTGACAATCAATGGTTTATATTTTTAAGGTTGCATGATGAGCTTACGCTGGAAATGGTAACTCCCCGGGATCGGGAAATTATCCATAACCACTATTGCAAAAAAGCGCATTGGGACTTTAGAGTAGGCGAAGGCATTTCGGCCAGGCTGGCTGAGCTGCTTGACCGCGATGATAGAAAAATCGCATTGGCCT
>JAQVEI010000171.1:3404-5711 GCA_028697695.1 Lentimicrobiaceae bacterium | reverse complement strand
GCATCGCTGGTAGCATACATGGCAATTTGTTCGTCGGTTTTCTTGGGCTCGAAACAGTTTACCTTAATTTCTGCGCGACGCAGCGGAGGTAGAATTTCATCCTCTATCTCTTTGTAAACAAGGCTCATGTTGCGGATTTCCTGTTCACGTTTGGCTACATCCGATTGTGAGTTTACCACATTCATCACGATACGTTTATCATCCAGGTTCGAGGCCTCAACAGCTTGCATGAAACCATTCCAGTCTTCGCCGTTGGCGTAAGTGTTGAACTTCACATTTTGCTCTGGTTTTTCAAATTTCACAGGAGATTTCTTGTCTTTGTTTATTTTCTTAAACAGTTCAAGCATTTCCTTTTTACCTGCTTGTGCACGACGTTCTGAAAGCCCCTGATTGAAACTCTCTTCACCTTCGGGTGAAGCCCAGGCATTAATATCTATATCCCTTAACTGGTAACCTCTTTTCAGGAATGCAGACAGTGAATCAAGTTGTGTTTTAACCTGATGATTTCTGTTTAAAGGAAGGTTCCAGTTGATATTGTGAAGATTCACGGCAAAATAAATGGTAGCGTCTTTGCTGATGATGGTTTCTTTTTCATACCCGTGCTCTGCAAGGATTAAGGTTTCATCATGCATAATGCGGGTATCTGTAATGATTACGCCATCGGCAAGTTTGCGCTCGGGAAGATCAATAACTTCATACTTGTTTTTAATGGTTTCAGGGTTGGCGTCAAGTACAACAGGTTCCTTGGGCTCGTAAAGTGTTGGTGAAACCACCAATTCTGAAACATTCATTCCAGGCTCATAAGGCAGGCAATCTACGTAAGTGTATGTACCGCCGTTTTTGTAATTGATAACAATGCCGTTGCCATTTACGTCTTCGCCCTGGAAGTTAACCGGTTTAAGCTTACGTGTGTTGCCGGCATATTTAATTTCAGGCTGGAAATTCATGGCAGCTTTTTTGGCAAAATACTTTTCGGGGAAAGTAACTTTTACATTTACGCATACGGTATCTCCCTTCTTAACCAATGGATCAGGCGTGGTTTCGTACTTAACCAATTCATAATTTTTAGCCATGGACTTCAGGTTGGCACTGGGCTTAAATTTATAGGTAACGCCCAGCATAGCGGTAGCATAGTGGTCATTGTCATTGGATACCAGCAAGTCCAAATCATCTTCCATGGTATAGCGGAAGTTATACTCGAGGTTGACATCCCATTTTTCGGCCAGGCGGAAATTAAATCCAAGACCCATGGGAATGACAAAGTTACGCTTGGGATCTTCGCTGAATCCGGGGCCGGCTGATGGGCCGTTTCTGTCAAGGATCTCTTCATTGCTGTTGCGATACAGTATGGATGAATAATTGGCCAGCGCTCCTCCGGCAAAACCGTAGAACCCTAAAAAGCGTTCCGGTTTATACCCAAACAAAAGATCGGTCAGGCTAACGGTTAAATGCAATTGTCCATCCCATAAACTGGAAGACATCCGCCGGTCAATATCTTCATAGGTGCTATTGAGCCAGCCGTTGTTAAAGACTCCTCTTAGCCCGATGACAGGGGTAAATTGAAATCCGAGACCAAAGCCGTAAAACAGGTTTACGTCTTCGTTAAATCGATCATCTTTGTTAATGTCACCATAAAATTGCGAAACACCTGCTCCTGCCTGAAGGTAGAGGTATTTGTCAAACGATGACCTGGCTTCTTTTTTAATGGTATCAGCCTGTCCAAAAACCAAAGCAGGTGTTAGACCAGCCACCAGAATAAGTAGCATTAAAATTGATTTGTAATTTGATTTTTTCATAGTAAGGTTCGATTTGATTATCTTTTTTCTTTTTGCCCTTTCATACCCATAGGCTCAGCAAAGTTTGGACAAATATAGGGCAGTTTTTTACGTTTTCAAAAAACTTCATGGTAATTCTCAAAAAAAATCACAAAAAATGACATTTTTTCTCCGATTTGATTCTGTCAGCCTTTTTTTAACAACTAATGTGCCGCAATCTGTACTTAAAACCATTGAGTTTAAAGAAAGAGTTTGATATGTAATTTGATTTAAAATTGGTTGGGTGTCACTTTTAATTGTTACATATAACAATCAAATCCTGTTTGGGTTGCATTGATGCCGATATTTCTATAGATTTTTGTGTAATAACTCAATTTTACGTTATATAACATCCTTAAATATGTAAATGCTTATAAAATTCCCAAAGTATTATACCGGCCGCTACGGAAACATTAAGAGAATGTTTAGTCCCACTTTGTGGAATTTCAAGGCAGGCCTCGCAGTTTTGCATCACTTTATCGTCAATGCCGTT
>JAQVEI010000171.1:0-3394 GCA_028697695.1 Lentimicrobiaceae bacterium | reverse complement strand
TTCACTTCGTTTCCCAAAATAAGCCCGTATTTCTCTCCCGGAACCGGAACGTAATGTTGAATGAGCTGTCCATGCTCGGTCTGTTCAACACCTATAATATGGTAGTTTTGTTCTTTAAGCCTGGTAATGGCTTCAAGGGTAGATTTAAAATAGCACCATTCTACCGATTCAGTTGCACCAAGGGCTGTTTTGTGGATTTCCCGTGAAGGGGGTGTAGCAGAAATGCCACACAAATATACTGCTTCTATGCGAAAAGCATCGGAAGTCCTGAACACTGAACCGATATTGCTTTGGCTGCGAACATTATCCAGAATTACAATGACAGGAATTTTCTCTGCGTGTTTGAATTCATCTATCGAAAGCCGTTTTATGGCCGGAGTGGGTAGTTTTTTCATAAGATACACATCATTATTGAAACTGCAAAAGTATGAAGTCTTTTAGTTTTTTGGGTTTTCCCTTTTTGTTTGAAACAAAGTGCCTATTTTTGTTTTTGATTAAAGAATAACAATTTGTCGAGCGAAAAAAAACCGGCGGCTGAAACGCCGTTAATGAAACAATACAATGCCATTAAGGCTAAATATCCTGATGCCTTGCTGCTTTTCAGGGTAGGTGATTTTTATGAAACATTTGGCAATGATGCCATTACCGCCTCTGCCATATTGGGTATAGTGCTTACCCGCCGTGCCAATGGTGCTGCTGCATACATCGAACTGGCCGGATTTCCACATCATTCCCTGGATACCTATCTGCCAAAACTGGTGAGAGCCGGCCACAGGGTGGCTATCTGCGATCAACTGGAAGACCCTAAACAAACCAAAACAATAGTGAAGCGTGGCGTAACCGAATTGGTGACTCCAGGCGTATCCTATAATGATAAAGTACTTGAAAATAAACAGAATAATTTCCTGGCCAGTATTCATCTTCAAGCCCGAAACAGCGGCATTGCCTTTCTGGATATTTCAACGGGAGAATTTTTGGTTGCCCAGGGCAACGAAGAATATATTGATAAGTTGCTGCAAACGTTTAAACCCAGTGAAATTATCATTCAAAAATCAAAACGAAAGGAGTTTTTTGAACATTTTGGTGATAAATTTTATATCAACACATTTGAAGATTGGGTGTTTACCCAGGCTTTTGGCGAAGAATTACTATTGCGCCATTTTAATACCCGTTCGCTAAAAGGCTTTGGTATAGAAGAGATGAGCTCAGGTATTATTGCCGCAGGTGCCTGCCTGCATTATCTGGCTGAAACTCATCATGATAAGGTTCAACATATTTCTCACATTGCCCGAATTGAAGAGGAACATTACGTTTGGTTGGACAAGTTTACGGTACGTAACCTCGAAATCCTGCATTCCCCCTTTGAACAGGCCTCCACGCTGCTACATGTGATGGATCAAACGGTGTCGCCCATGGGTTCACGCATGATGCGCCGATGGCTGGTATTGCCTTTGAAAGAGAAAAAACCAGTAAATGACAGACTGGATGCAGTTGAATATTTGATTAAAGAAACGGCTGTAAGCGAGCAGCTCCGGCAGCAAATCAAGATAATGGGCGACATGGAACGCATTATCTCCAAAGTTGCCGTTGGACGTATCAATCCCAGAGAAGTGTTGCAGTTAAAACGGGCACTTCATGCCCTGGAACCCGTTAAGACATATTGTGCACAGGCACCGGTGAACTCATTAAACCATTTGGCCGACCAGATTAATTTATGCAGCCTGATGTCAGAAAAAATTGGCAGGGAATTACAAAGCGACCCACCGGTTACCGTTGCCAAAGGAAATGTTATCGCATCAGGCATATCAGCCGAACTGGATGAATATCGTGAATTGACTCATTCCGGTAAAGAATATCTGGTAAAAATGCAGCAGCGCGAATCTGAAAAAACTGGTATCCCATCTTTAAAAATTGCTTTCAACAATGTGTTTGGTTATTACCTGGAGGTAACCAACACTCATCGCGACAAGGTGCCGGCAGAATGGGAACGCAAACAAACGCTGGTTAATTCGGAACGTTATGTTACTCCCGAGCTTAAAGATTACGAATCCAGGATTTTAAACGCGCAGGAGAAAATGATGACTCTGGAATCAGAGCTGTATAATAATTTGATTACAAGCTTACTGGATTACATACAACCCATTCAAAACAATGCTGCAGCAGTAGCCAGGCTCGATTGTTTACTCTCATTTGCTCAGGTAGCCCTTGCCAACAATTATTGCCGCCCCACTATTGCAGAAGATTTTACGCTCGAAATCACCAATGGACGTCACCCTGTAATTGAGCGGCATTTGCCAGCCGGTGAAGCCTACATTGCCAATGATGTGTTTCTGGATGACCAAAAACAGCAGATCATTATGATAACGGGACCCAACATGTCAGGTAAGTCGGCACTTTTGCGACAAACTGCCCTGATTGTTTTGTTGGCTCAGGCAGGTAGTTTTGTGCCTGCTGAGGCTGCCCGAATCGGGTTGGTGGATAAAATATTCACCCGCGTAGGAGCCAGCGATAACATCTCATCGGGAGAATCTACTTTTATGGTGGAGATGAATGAAACAGCCAGCATCCTGAACAATATATCCAATCGCAGCCTTATACTATTGGATGAAATTGGGCGTGGTACCAGTACTTATGATGGAATAAGCATAGCCTGGGCCATTACCGAATATCTGCACGAACATCCGCTTTACAGGGCCAAAGTGCTTTTTGCCACCCATTATCATGAGTTGAATGAAATGACACAAAGCCTTCCCCGCATTAAGAATTATCACATATCGGTGAAGGAAGTAGGGAATAAAGTAATTTTTATGCGTAAGCTTCAACCCGGGGGCAGTGAACACAGCTTTGGCATTCATGTAGCCCGGATGGCCGGTATCCCGGCCACCGTGCTCAAACGTGCCCATGAATTGCTCAAAGTGTTGGAACAAAGCCACAAATCAGCGGAGCTGCAAGGCCCGAAAAAGCGCAAAACCAGTGGGAAACAGGCTGTAGATCCTTACCAGCTCAGCTTTATTCAGCTCAATGATCCCCTGCTGGAACAAATCAGGGATGACATATTGGACACTGATATTAACACACTTACGCCGGTTGAAGCCCTGCTAAAGCTGAATGAAATAAAAAATCTTTTGAAAAAAGTATAAGATTTTTTGGTCATAATAAAAAGGCATTGTATATTTGCAGCCGCTAAAGCAAACAAGCGAAAGTAGCTCAGTTGGTAGAGCATGACCTTGCCAAGGTCAGGGTCGCGGGTTCGAGTCCCGTCTTTCGCTCGATAACCCCGGAATATCGGGGTTTTTTTATCCTTAATCCTGCCCGAGTGGTGGAATTGGTAGACACGAAGGACTTAAAATCCTTTGGCCATTGCGGCCGTGCCGGTTCAAGTCCGGCCTCGGGT
>JAQVEI010000170.1 GCA_028697695.1 Lentimicrobiaceae bacterium | reverse complement strand
CGGATAAGCGGTGGATTTGTTTCCTGTCGATATTTTATTTTACCTTTGCCTGTCCACCAGTTCACATATACATGATTCAGGCAAACAATCTTTGGAAGTCATACGGCAACTTAACGGTATTAAAAGTGGTAACACTACACATTCAAGCAGCGGAAATCATAGCAAAAAGCGGCGCATCAGGAGCCGGCAAATCAACCTTACTGCATATTTTAAGTTCGCTAGACAGGGCAGATAAGGGTGATGTTACTATTGTTGGCATCAATTTTAACAAACTGAATGATAAGAAGTTGGCTGACTTCAGGAATAGAAAAATCGGCTTTGTATTTCAGTTTCATCATTTGCTGCCTGAATTTACTGCACTCGAAAACATCTGCATCCCCGCTTACATCGCCGGTAAATCAAGACGTGAAGCAGAAAGCAAGGCTGCCGGGTTGCTTGAGTTTTTAGGTTTATCCGATCGAAGTCTGCACAAACCTTCAGAGTTATCAGGTGGAGAGCAGCAAAGGGTAGCTGTGGCGCGTGCATTAATCAATACTCCGGCAGTCATCATGGCAGATGAGCCTTCGGGCAATCTCGACTCAGAGAATGCCAGGCAACTGCATCAGCTTTTTTTTGATTTGCGGGCCAGCTTTAAACAAACCATTGTTATAGTGACTCACAACGAGGAACTTGCAGCATTGTCAGACAGGAGATTATTTATGCAGGACGGGCTCATTTCGGACACTAAATTGTAAAGTGGGGCAAATAAAAAACCGCTACCGGCGTTATTCTTGTGTTATTATAGCAGAACTTAAACCATGAAATTCAATACTTTCAGGCTCTATCTTCTTGTTCCCATAATTTACTACCTGATGAATGCCCTCACACCGGTGATGGCACAGCAACTAAATGCGGAACAACTTCATCAATTTGAGGAAGCTATTCTTCGTGGTGAGGAATTGCTCAATTCCGGCAAATATGCCGAAGCCAAAGCCCAATACCAGGCAGCGCTGAAAATTGACCCCAATGCCCAATATCCGAAAGACAAGCTATCTCAAATTCGCAAAGTATATATTGATCCGGCAGATGAGGCCCGTTTCACCGGGCTGATGAAGACCGGTGAGCAGCGTATGAGCGAGGAAAATTATGCTGAAGCTTTAAAGGCGTACGAAGCAGCGGTTGACATAAAACCGGAAGATAAAACCGCCCGTGAAAAAATGCAGCTTGCCTCTAAAAAAACAATTGAACTGGCGGAACGCAGTAAAAACTATGATTTATTGATAAAAAAGGCGGATCAACTGTATGCCGGCAATCAGATGCAGCAAGCACGAGAGACATATGTTTCGGCGAGCGAACTTCTGCCTGCCCAGGGCTATCCTCACGAAAGGATAAAAGAGATAGATGATAAGATAGCTGCTGAGCTCAAACAAAAACAGCTATATGATGGTGCACTCACCAACGGTGACGAAGCCTACATGAACCGGGATTTTGTTGCAGCTAAAATTTATTATGAGCAGGCCCTTAAATTAAAACCCGGCGAGAGTTACCCCAGCAATATGCTTGAGCGGGTTGCAGCCGGAAGTGAACAACTCATACACACGCAACAGCAGTATGAACAAACCATTGCTACCGCCGACCGCCTGATGGATAGCGGCGCACATCAGGAAGCCCTTACCGCCTATGAGAGTGCATCCCGACTAAGGCCGGATGAAGCATACCCAAAAAACCAGCTTAAAAAGATCAGCGAAATTCTTCAGCAAAAGCAGGATTTGGAAAGGGATTATCAGCAGGCCATCAGTGAAGGTGACCGACTACTGGCATCCCAGCAATTTACCGAGGCACGAACACATTTTCAACGTGCCAATAATTTAAAACCTGACGAAAAATACCCCAGGCAAAAAATTGAAGAAATTGCGCGCGAATTGCTGGCGCTTAAGGACGCGGAACGCGAAAAAGCTTACCGCAGTAACATAGAAGTTGCAGAAAAACTTCTGGCGGAAGAAAACCTTGGTAAAGCCCTTACCGCTTTTCAGGAAGCGCAGAAGCTTAAGCCCGAAGAGAACCTGCCCGCCCAGCGTATTCAGGAAATAAACAAGCGTTTGGCAGAGGAGCAGGCAGCGGTGAATGCTTACAATAAAGTCATAGCCCAGGCAGATGAATATTTGGCTGCCAACGATCACAACAAGGCAAAGGAAGCTTACCAGCAGGCCCTGAAGTTCCAACAAAATGACAAATACGCTTTGGCCCAAATTGAAAAAATAGACCTTATAATTGCAGAAAACAAAATTAAGGAAGCTGATTACCAAAGGTTTATTGATGCAGGAGATTTGAATTTCACCAACAGTCTTTATGCTGAGGCTAAAGCTAATTATGCTTCTGCTTTAAAGATTTTCCCAAACAGATCCTACGCTGAATCACGGCTAAAAGAGGCTGAGAATAAAATGAGTGAGCTGCAATCGCAGGAGGAACAGTTCAATCAGTTGATTGCGGAAGGTGACAAGAATTTCACGGCCAATCAGTTACAAAAAGCAGCATCAGCCTACAGCGCTGCACTCCAAATAAAGCCAGAAGAGGCATATGCACAAGAACAACTTGTACGCATTGAGCAGTTACTTCAGGAAAAAGCAGCCCGGCAACTTGCCTATGACAATGCGATTACCCTGGCCGATGGCTTCCTGAAGGAAGATAACTTTGAACAAGCCCTGTCGAATTATAAAGAGGCTAAAAAATTAATGCCTGAACAAGGGTATCCCGATGCGCAAATAGCCCAGATTAATACCCTGCTCGAAGAACGCAAATCATTGGAAGACAATTTCAACCGATATTTAGCTGAGGGTGACAAGGCTTTGGAAAATAAAAAATATGCCGATGCAAAACAGGCCTATGAACGCGCACTTAAGTTAAAGCCCAATCAAAAATATGCTTCCGGGCAGATACAGTTGATTGAGAAAGCTTTAACCGCAGAAAAAGTTTTAAATGAAAATTACCAGGAGGCCATAGATGCTGCCGATAGGCTTTTCGCTTCCGGCAAATTTGAAGCGGCCAATCTGCAATATGAGAGCGCGCTAAAAGTTAAGCCTGGCGAAGCATATCCGCTTGAGCAGCAAAAGCAGATAGCAGAGCTGTTGAAAAATGAAAAACAACGTCAAGATGCCTATGTTGCCGCTGTTACTTTAGCAGATAAGCTTTTTGAAGAAAAGAAATACAGTGCAGCACGTGAGGAGTATGTAAAATCGCTTGAATTAGAACCCGGTGCTGCTCACCCCACGGAAAGAATAGTTGCCATAGATGTACGTGTGGGCGAACAGCAGGAATTAGAACAACGGTATGCTACCGCATTGGCTGAGGCCGATAATCATTTAAACAATAGTGATTTGGATGAAGCAATGGCTGCCTACCGTCGCGCAAAAGATATTAAGCCGGCCGAGAAATATCCGGACGAACAACTGAAGCGCATCGCTGAACTAAAGGAAAAGGAACAGCAAATGGCAGTCCATTATTCGCAATCCATTAAGAGTGGAGATGCGTTTTTCCAATCCGGGGCATACACCGAAGCTTTGACGGCCTACCAAAGAGCATTGGAAAGCAAGCCGGGCGCTGAATATCCGTCAGCTCGCATCAAAGAGATTGACGTTATACTTCAGGAGCAGAAACAGTTGGCCGACAAGGATTACAATGAGGCCATTCAAACAGCAGATGAACTTTTTGCCGAAAAAGACTTTACTTCCTCGGTGCGATTTTATGAGAAAGCATCGGCCCTTAAGCCGGAACAAAATTATCCCAAAGAAAAGCTGATTACCATTCGCACCCTGTTACAGGAGCGCGCACGCAATCAGATGGAAGCGTACAACAAGCTTATTATGAACGCATATCGTTTGTATCAGGACAAAATTTTCGACCAGGCTATAGAAGCTTACCTTGAGGCAGGTTTAGCCAAGCCTGATGAGGCTTACCCCTCAAACATGATCATCAAAATACGAAAATACCTCGAAGACCATGCTATGGTAAGTCTCGTCAGCAGCCCGGTTGACATAGCATCCGGTGATGAGAAAAAGTTCAATTTCAACCCCATTGAAATGCGGTTGCGGAAAAACAACTATGTTTCTATTGTTGCGCGGAAAACTGGTGAGGATGACCCCAAAGTTTATGTGAATTACGGAAAGGACAATCAGAAAAACGGAGGTATAGTTTTACGAAATATCACCAGCGATGAGAACAATGACTTCCTGGTGAGGGTAAGTATTCAGGATAGATGGTACAGGGAAGACAACAACTGGATATCCATCTATTCAGAGGGAGGCGGCATCGAAATTTCCAGAATGCAAATTGCCCAGGGCGATTAATTTGGTTCCCAAATCACCTCTTTAGTTACTTTTAAATTAATGCCTTTTTAAAATTATTTACTTTCTCTTGCAACTTCATTATCAATTGAAGAAATATTGATCTTTGCACGACAAATTGAAATAAATTAGAGGTTATGGAGAGTTACTTTGAGTCTTTCAGGAGGAATACTATTGGTCATGATTTGGAATATGACACCCCTTACGGTCGTCAGAAATTAATCTATGCGGACTGGATAGCCAGTGGCAGGTTATATCAACCCATCGAAGACAGGCTCACCAATGATATAGGGCCTTTTATAGGCAACACCCATACAGAAACCAGCGAAACGGGGACCTCCATGACCCGTGCATACCATGAAGCCCACAAGCGGATCAAAAAGCATGTAAATGCCGGCCCCGACGATGTTATCATCACGGCGGGATTTGGCATGACGGGGGTTATTGTGAAGTTTCAGCGCATGATGGGTCTCAAGATGTGCGGTCAATTAAATGACTCTAAGTGTTTTAAAGAAAAAGAGAGGCCGGTTGTGTTTGTCACACACATGGAACATCACAGCAACCATACTTCCTGGTTTGAAACCATGGCAGATGTTGTAGTACTTCCTCCCGGTAAAGATTTGCTGGTTGAGCCTGAAGAACTCAAGAAGCAGCTTGAACACTATAAGGATCGTATACTTAAACTGGGCTCTTTTACCGCTTGTTCAAATGTTACCGGTATTCACACCCCTTATTATGAGCTGGCCAGATTAATGCATGAGTACAATGGTTTTTGTTTTATTGATTTTGCTGCGTCTGCGCCTTACGATACTATCAACATGCACCCGGATGACCCTATGGAGAAGCTGGATGCCGTACTTTTTTCGCCTCATAAATTTCTGGGAGGTCCGGGCTCATCCGGAGTATTGGTCTTTGACCGCTCCATGTATAATAGTCGTATCCCTGACCAGCCGGGCGGAGGTACCGTTGATTGGACCAACCCCTGGGGAGAATACAAATATGTGGACGATATCGAACTTCGTGAAGATGGTGGCACCCCCGGCTTTATGCAATGCATCAGAACCGCACTTTGCCTGGAAGTAAAAGAAAAGATGGGTGTTGAAAATATTGCCAAACGAGAAGAACAACTGCTCGAAAAAGCTTTTGCAGGACTGGATAAAATTCCTACCATAAAAATTCTTGCAAATAACCAGCGTAAACGCCTGGGTGTGATCTCGTTTTATTATGATGACCTCCATTTTAACCTGGCAGTCAAACTATTAAGCGACAAATATGGTATTCAGGTAAGAGGTGGTTGCGCATGTGCCGGAACCTATGGTCATTATCTGCTGGATGTGAGCCATGAACATTCAAAATCAATTACGGATTTAATCAATCACGGCGATTTGTCGCAAAAACCG
>JAQVEI010000169.1 GCA_028697695.1 Lentimicrobiaceae bacterium | reverse complement strand
TTCATAGAATAATATTTTGAGGTTTTACCTGTATCGTCATTAATTTTCATTCACTGGGTGGGTGAAAACCCCCAGAAGGTACTGATAACCGGCGTCTTACTTCTTTTTCGTACAGGCTCATATAATATTGTGGATTCAAAGCAAGCGGTATATCTTTCCCGGCAAACAGCGCACCAATCCATCAAATTCAAGATTAAGCAATGCTTCGGCAACTTTGCCGGCCTGTAAAGAAGTATCATTACATAATTTATCCATGTTGCAATCACCGTGTTTTTGTAAAAGATTTATCAGGGCCTCCTCTTCGGGTTTAAGCTGAACAAAAAGCTTACGTTGAATGGTTTTTGGTTTGGCGTTGTCCCAGTTCATGATGTAGCGTATGTCGGCAGCCGATTGTATTAGTGCAGCGCGGTTGGTTTTTATAAGCTGATTACAGCCTTCGGACAATGGGTCGCCTATGCGGCCCGGCACTGCAAATACATCGCGGTTATACGAATTAGCAATATCTGCTGTTATCAGTGCACCGCCTTTTTTCCCGGCCTCTATCACTACGGTTGCATCTGCCAGCCCGGCTATAATACGATTGCGCCGGGGAAAGTTCTCCCGATCGGGTTTTGAGCCATTCAGAAACTCAGTTACCAGTCCGCCTTGTGCAAGCATTTTATCGGCAAGCATCTGATTCAAGGGCGGGTATATGCGATCAAGCCCATGAGCCAGTATGCCAAAGGTGCTCAATTCATTATCCAGTGCTGCTTTATGTGCATAAGTATCTATACCGTATGCAAGCCCACTCACTATTACCAGCCCGGGCTCCTTTAAATCGGCAATTAAATTCTGGCAAAAGGTCTTGCCATAATCGGTTGCTTTGCGGGTACCCACTATACTGATAATTTTTTTCGCGTTCAAATCCCCATTGCCAAGCCAATATATCATAACCGGGCTGTCAGTGCATTGCTTCAACCGGTTAGGGTATTCATCATCAGTAATAAAACTCGTTTTTATCTGATGCTTATGTATAAATTCTATTTCAGCCTGTGCACGCTCCAGGTAGGATTGTGGATGCAAAAGCGGTTCAATAACCTGTCGTGACATGCCCGAAACGCTTGACAAGGCCTTACGTGTCTCTTTGAAAATTGCTTCTGCAGAGCCCGACAAAGACAGGAGTTTTCGGGCATTGATATCACCTATGCCCGGTATCAACGTAAGGGCTATCTGGTAACGCAAGCTATTTTCATTGGGTATATTCATGCCTGGCTAAATTACATATTTTTGTTATTTACTGCCAGGGTATAGTTCTATATTTGCAAAAAAATAATATTGTGAAACCTGCTCCGGTTATTCTGGTTAGTCCTCTTGATTGGGGTTTAGGGCATGCCACCCGATGTATTCCCCTCATTAACCGGCTTATTGGATATGGCGCCACGGTGATGGTGGCTGCCCACGGCGACACGGCTACTCTGCTTAAAGAGGCTTTCCCCGATATTACCATTGTCCCATTTAAAGGCTACAATGTGCGTTACCACGCCACACTCCCTGCAGGCATAAAGCTGATGTTCAGCGCATGGCGCATACTAATGGCCATTGCCAGGGAACACCGTCAGATAAAAAATATAGTTCAGCAGCATAAGGTCGATGCCATCATCTCCGACAATCGTTATGGTTTGTGGTATTCAAAGGTTTACTGTGTGTTTATTACCCATCAGCTCAATATTATTTCTCCATTTTTACCCCGGTTGATAAATCCCGCATTGGCTGCTTTGGTCAGGTATTTTGTCAAAAAATTTGATGAATGCTGGATCCCCGATTATCAGGGCAAAGTCAATATTTCCGGAAAGCTTTCTCACGGCAGACCTATTCCGGTAAACGCACGCTTTATCGGGCCATTGAGCCGCTTCAGGCTACAGAATAAATCTGAAAGCAAGGTACTCAGTTTTGACCTCGTAGCCATAGTTTCCGGTCCTGAGCCTCAAAGGACAATATTTAAAAACAGGTTACTTGAACAGTTGCCCATCCCTGGAGTGCGCTCTTTGGTGATAAGCGGTATCCCCGGAAACACTCAAATAGCCATTCGGGAAGATGGCCTGTATGAAGCAGGCCATCTGGACGCTGAAACGCTTTTTAATATTCTTGCCTCAAAACCTGTGGTTATATGCCGCGCAGGATATTCTACCCTCATGGATATTGAAGTTACCGGTAATCCTGCATTGCTCATACCAACTCCCGGTCAAACCGAACAACAGTATCTGGCTCAAAGGTTAAGTGCCTATCCGGGATTTATTTATCAGCCCCAAAATAAAATTTCTCTTTCCGCTGCTTATTCAATCTTGAAACATCAGCTTCCACCCCAATTTGAAAAGGAGGAGGCGGGGGAGATGCATATCCCTGAATTGATAGAGCGTCTGAAAAACAGAAACTGAGGTGAAAGTATGCTTGGGCTTTTTAGAAGACTTTACTCCAGTGCAGACTTAAGGTAGTCGATTTCATCAATTTTCTTTTGATCTCCTTCCCTGACGGCAACCATTTTTATAACGTCCAGAAAGCGATTAATCAGAGTTACATCATCCATGGGCTGCATGGCTGATTCCGCAATATTCAGTTTTATCCGTTTAAATGCAGAAACGATTTCGTTCCTGGTAAAAACCGATCCATTGTTTTCCGGATTTATGTAAAATGAGATGTAATTTTCGTTTTCCAGTTGAAGTATTCCGCGGTTTACCCAGACCAGTATAAATTTTTCAGCGGGCAATACCAAACCATATACGGGCAGGTCAAGCTGTCGTGCAATGATACTGTAAAGCATACCCAGTGAATGTGCATTTCCCGATCTTGTCTCCAACAAGTTGTTGATAAACAGTGGACGAAGCGCTATTCTTTCTTCCGGGATGCATTTAAACTGGTGAATGTCAAAAATGATGTGGTTGAGCACCTTAATCTTCTCCAAAGGGGTAAGATTATTGTTTAATTCCAGCCAGGCGTCACGTTTAATGCGGTTTACCTGATTTTTTATGTCATCTGCGTCCAGATGTGGGTATTGGTAACGGCTGAAGACAAGAAAGCCTTCCAGAGGATCGGTATTGCTTAAAGATGCCCAGGTGTGAAGCTCGTGGTAGGTTTTTTCAAGCTGAATTTCATGGATAATATTCTCTATACGCTGCTGTATCAGCTCGTTAAAGGAGTTTTCCCATGCTTTTTCCAGCATGGGTACAGCCTGACTGCCAAATACAAATATATGCTCACGCACTTTATCATAAGTTTGCTGGTCGGGTTCGTCCAGCAGGCTGATAAGTGCCTGGAGCTCATTGTTTGTGTCTGATGATTGAATCATGCCGTAATTATTGATGTAGGATTCCGCATTTGGAGATAATCTCCTGCTGAATTTTTCGTTTTTTGACTAACACTAAAAATTTAAATGCCGGTTCAAAGAGATTCCATTCTTTGCAATAAGGTTTCAATCAATTTGACGATTGTTTTTTTATAATCTTTGCTGTAGGTCTGGGAAATGCGGTTGGCAATAATGGCACAAACAGTTAGTGTTTGATGCCCGAGTAATTTTCCAAGTCCGTAAAGCGCAGAAGTTTCCATCTCGAAGTTGATGATGCGTTTACCATCGGCATTGAAATTGGTTAATGCCTGATTGAGGTCGCTGTGGCGGGGTGGCAGCCGAAGCACGCGTCCTTGCGGACCGTAAAAACCGGGTGCTGTGGCGGTAAGGCCCTGTTTAAAGTCATGGGCAATCAGGCCAAGGAGCCTTTCTGAAGCAGCCACGACATACGGACGCGGAAATTGGTTGTTCCATGAGGTTTGCTCAATAAATGCATCGGTGAGTTGAGGGTCAATTACCGTCCCAGCATCGCGGTAATAGTATAGCATGCCATCCAGGCCTATGCCATGGGTTGAAGCCGCCATACTATCTACTTCAATATCTTCCTGCAAGGCGCCGGAAGTGCCCAGTCGGATAATATTCAGCGGGGTGTGTTGCTGTTTTGGCGTTCGCGATTGTAAATCAATATTGAAAATGGCATCAATTTCGTTGAGCACAATGTCGATATTGTCGGTACCCATGCCTGTTGAAAGTACCGAAATACGTTTGTTGCCAATAGATCCGGTATGAGTAACTATTTCACGGTTCTGACGTTTTAGCTCAATGCTATCGAAATATGCCGATATTACCGGCACCCTTCCCGGATCGCCTACAACAATAATGTCGCGGGCCAATTCTCCGGGACTCAGGTGCAGGTGATAAATACTCCCGTCAGGATTTAATATGAGTTCTGATGATCCTATACTAACCATAAAAAGAAATCGTTTGTTATATAATAGGCCTGAATTTTTCCGGCCATACGTTGCAAAGATAGTTAAATCCTTTTTTATGCACATTCTTGTACCATATGATTTTGATGCTCAAACCGATAAAGCATTGCAGCAGGCAGTACACCTTGCATCTCACTCAAGTGGCAGTATTACCCTGCTGTATGTTTTTGAAGGCCAAAGCATTATCAGTGCCATATTTGGCAACGACCGCAAGAAAGAGATGTTTGGTATGCTGGCCGATAAGCTGGAAGCTCTGGCAGTTAGCCTTTCTTTAAAAACCGGCATTGATGTTAATGTCCGTTTGGAACAGGGTCGTATTGGCCATGAAATAGCTGCTGTTGCAAAAGATCTGGCAGTGGATATGATAGTGATGGGGACGCGGAGCAGCAATTTTGCAGAAGACGAGATACCGGAAATCGGTGCCAATACATCCCGGGTGATCCGTTTGGCTTCCTGCCCGGTTATCAGCATTAGCGGTACAATGCATTACGATGGGCTGCGCATGATTATGCTTCCTTTTGATCATCATCCTGAAACAACCCAAAAAGTGGATTGGGCAATAAAAATGGCCCAAATATATGGAGCCGGCATTCACCTGGTTTCTGCACTGCCGGCACTGGCTTCCCCACAGGAAAAAACTGAAGCAACGACTCATATGGATAAAGCCGAAATAGCAATAAAAGCCGCCGGCATATCATACTTTAAAACACACATTGAGCCGGTAACAGGTGATAAAACTTTGGTGAATGATTTGTTGACGTATGCAGCTTCGGCCGGCGACATCGACCTGATAGTGATTATGACCCAACGCGGACCGGCCTTCGTTGACTTTTTCGTGGATTCTCAGGCTCAGGAGTTTATCCGGCGCTCCAATATACCGGTTATGACCATAGTTCCGGATAAAGAAATATAATTAACTATAAACCATCAAACAGATTGCATATTTTCATTAAATTTATCGGATAAATTCAATGCTGTCATGAAAAGAAAAGTATGGGTCATCTCGCTGATTGTTATTGCAGCCCTCTTAAGTTTACTTATATGGTGGCGCTATTATTTTGTGTTTGGTGCAGGAGTTAAAGCCGGCACCCTGAATTTCTTTGTTTACAAGGGCTATGTGTTCAAAACCTGGGAAGGAAGGCTCATTCAGGAGGGATTCAAGACCGAAAAAGCAGGAGCCCTGCAAAGCAATGAGTTTGAGTTTAGTGTGGTTGACGATAGCATTGCAAAGATACTTGAATTACAAGGCGGTAAGTTTGTTGAATTGAGGTACAAAGAATATCTGCATGCACTACCCTGGAGAGGGAAAAGTACCTATGTTGTAACAGAGATTGTTTCTATGCGTGAAAGGCCTGCAAATCCGGGTAATTTGCCTTTCCCTGCGCCCTGATCCTTCACGTTCAGTTGGATCCTTTACCAGAAGATGTTATTGATG
>JAQVEI010000168.1 GCA_028697695.1 Lentimicrobiaceae bacterium | reverse complement strand
CTTATTGGCAAGGTGCGTAAAATTCACCCCGACATGCCCATGCTTTTAATGACTCGTTATGGTGACATCCGTTCTGCGGTATCGGCAATAAAAAGCGGGGCATTTGATTATATTACCAAGCCGGTAAATCCGGATGAACTGCTGCTTACAGTGAATAAAGCATTAAATAACCGCAAGCAGTCAGAGAGAAAAACCGGGCTTTCTCCCCGTTCCATTGCTGATGAAATAAACTATATCCGGGGAACCAGTCCGCCTTCATTGATGGTAGAGCAATACATCTCACTGATTGCGCCCACCGATATGTCGGTAATCATTCAGGGTGAAAGCGGCACCGGCAAGGAGTATGTAGCACGCATGATTCATCTTAAAAGTCCCCGGAAACACAAGTCATTCGTGGCGGTTGATTGTGGCGCAATGAGTAACGAACTGGCTGCCAGCGAATTATTCGGCCATGCCAAGGGTGCATTCACCGATGCACATTCCAACAAAGAGGGCCAGTTTCAACAGGCCAACGAAGGTACCCTGTTTCTGGATGAGATAGGGAATCTCTCTTATGAGAATCAGCTTAAGCTTCTGCGGGCTACTCAGGAACGAAAGGTAAGGCAAATTGGAGGCAATAAGGACATAGATGTGGATGTACGCATTATTGTTGCCACCAACGAGGATTTGATTGCCGGAGTTCAGCGGGGCACATTCAGGGAAGATCTGTTCCACCGCCTCAACGAATTTAAAATCAACGTACCCCCGCTTAGGTCGCGGGGCGAAGACATCCTGCTCTTCGCCAATTATTTCCTTGAGCAGGCCAACCGTGAGCTAAAGATGCAGATAGCCGGGTTTGACAATGAGGTAACCGCTAAAATAATGAATTACTCCTGGCCCGGTAATATACGTGAGTTGAAGAACACCATCCGGCGGGCTGTATTGGTAGCCCAGGGCAGCCTGCTTACCCTGGCCGACCTGCCTCCTGAAATATTGTCGCCACTACCACGCAAAGCCGAATCGCTGAATACCGGCAAAACCGACCTAAAAGCACTGGCCGAATCCCAGGAGCGTGAGGCCATAGAAAAAGTCCTCAAACAGGTGCATTATAACCGCACACAGGCTGCCCAATTGTTAAACATCGATCGCAAGACCCTGTACAATAAAATCAAGCAATACGGCATTGAAGGATAAGGCTCAGGCTTACCTTAACTGCCCCATACGCGACAATTCTGCTTCAAGGGTGGGATACAACCGGTTATTTATGGCAGTAATCCGGCGTATAAGTATTTTTACATTTTCAGGATCAGCGGCCTCATCTTTAAGCTCTTCCAACTGTTGCAGCAAAGGCAATGCACGCGTTACGCCCATATGTCCATAACTGGTTAAGAGCTTATGCGCGAGCAGGCTTATGCCTTCCTGGTTGTTTTCTTCGGCGAGGTTCCACAGCTCTTTTACGGCCAACTGCGAAGTTCGGATAAACGATCGTATGATGCCGGCCAACTGTTCCGGATTGCCTGCTGTAAATGTATTGGCCTGTTTGAGATCAAACAGCCGCTCTTCAGAGGGTGCTTCGAATGCCGGTGGAACAGCAGGAGGCACGGCAATGGCCAGGTGTGCGGCTATACTCCGGAGAAAGTCGGCTTCACTGAAGGGCTTTTGCAACACCTCATTAAAACCGGCATCCAGATATCGTGAATCATAGCGGCTGACTTTACTTGCAGTAAAGGCAATTACCGGCATGGCACCAATCCGGTTGTCGGGATGGTTGCGGATAAAACTCACCAAATCATAACCGCTTATGCCGGGCATCTGCACATCGGTCATCACCATATCATACAACTGATCATTTATCATGTCTTTGGCCTGATGCCCATCGGAGGCCACGCTAACCAGCATACCGCTGTTTTCGGCAATAATACGTGCCAGCAGAATGTTAAAGACATCATCGTCAACTACCAACAGTTTACGGTCTTTGAGGTTAACCTCCGGCAAAAGTTTTACATCACTCGACTCAGGAGGCTGTTCACTGGTCAGGGGGTAAGGTATTCGCACGGTGAAAACAGAGCCCTCTCCGGGCCTACTGCTTACCGTAATATCACCGTTCTGCATACGTGCCAGTCGCCGGCTAATGGCCAATCCAAGCCCCGAACCACCATAGCGGCGGGCAGAAGAGGATTCCGTCTGATGAAAATCGTCAAAAATGCCGCCCTGGGCCTCAGGGGCAATACCTATACCGGTATCGTGCACTTCGATAACGGCTTCACAATCTTTATCAGCACATTCTATATTACACAGCACAGTAACCGAACCTTTATCAGTAAACTTTATGGCATTGCTCAAAAGATTATACAATATTTGCTTTAGCCGGAGCGGATCGCCCAGCAGCACAAGGTTGCTTCCGGTATTACAGGCTGTTTCAAATTCCAGGCCTTTTTCGTGGGCCGACATCTGGAAAGTTATCAATACATCATCGAGAATATCGGATAAGCGGAAAGGAATTTGCTCAATATGTAACTTTCCGGCACCCATGCGACTCAGGTCGAGTATGTCGTTTACCGTTTGCAACAGATGTTGGGATGAGCGTCTCACGGCACCCAGGTACTCTTTTTGTATCTTATTGAGAGGTGTATGCAGCAGTTGTTCCGAAAACCCGATGATGGAGCTGAGCGGAGTTCGTATTTCATGGCTCATATTGGCCAGAAACTCTTCTTTAACACGGGCAAGACCTTGTGATTCACGGGTGGTAGCCACCAGTCGCCGGCGGTAATCATTGCTGCGTCTAAGGCTGCGCACTATGAGTAAATACATCAGCAACAAGAGCACAAGCGAAGTAAGGGTAACCATGCCGATAATAAGTACTGAACGGCGGGCACGCGCCTCGGCTTCAATACCTCTGCGTGCAGCCTGCTGCGATTGTCTGTTTTCCAACTGCCGGAATATCTTCATTACCTGATCTATGACCAGTGAACTGTTGCGCAAAAGGTTAAGCTCTTCCTTTTTAATTTCGTCGTAAGCTTCTGCCTCACGTTTGCGCACACGGTTTAACGCGGTTTTCACATTGTGGTAAACATCCGTATCTGGTTTACGTATCAGGGAAGTATCGGTGATTATGCGCGTGGTGGACAATATTACAGGCTCGTTGCTCCTTGTTTCTTCCTGAGGTGTCTCCTGTTTTTTGGAAAACAAACGCTTTACTTTATTGAATAAATTCTGATTCTTTTCTTCCTGTTCTTTTTCTTCACCCAAGCCCCGGTGTATGGTATCGTATACCGTAACTACACGGGTAGAGGTACGCAACTGACTGTGCACGGAATCACGCTTTGAGTGCAGAATCTGAGAATAAGCTTCAGAAGCAAAATCAAACTGTTCGCGCTTCTGCCGTACGGCAAGATAATTCTCAATCAAATGGTTGCGCTGATTCAAAAGTACTGAAACACTATCAAGTCTGAGCATCTTTGCATAATCGTCTTCTGATCGCTTCTTTAAGGTGTCCAGGCTGCTTTCCACGGCATCAATTAGGTAGATATAATAGTTGAAATAGGCTTCATCCCCTGTAAGGGAATATATCCGGATATTGTTTTCAGCTTCCGATAGAAATGCAAGCACATCACGCAACTCGAGCAGCTCTGTATCGGGCTTGCTAAGCGAGGCAACTGTATTGTTGAGCGTTGCAGAATTCTGTTGCACCACCATAGCACCTACAAATACAGCCACTAATGCAATGACAAACCCTGCAATGATGCGGGACTGCAATCCCCAGGAGTGTATTTTGCGTTGAATTTTACTCATAGTACCGGGCCGAAGGCATTGTGTCACCTGTTTGTATGCTTTAGGAAGAAAAAGGTTCAGGGATTTTACCTCTTATCTGCACTTTCCTTCAACAACAGCAGTGCCATTGGATTGATTTATCAGAATAAACAATAATACCTGCAGAGTGTTTCGAAGATAACATCTGCCCATGCAAACTTTATTGCTTAGGTTTAAGGCTTGCAGCATCTTTTTATCAAACCACATTCTTTTGACTTTATTGCATTCAAAAGACCATAGTATCAAAAAAACATAAATGCTGATTATCAGCCATTTACTAACTCAACCTGCAAATGCGCAGCAGATGGAGCAAAGTTTTTTAACGGATTAAAGTGACTGCTCCGGTCACCGGGCTTGACAAGGATTTACGGGTAACATACGAAGGTGCTTCAAAACTAATGATGTAGGTGAATGCATCGGGAGAACATGGTACATTATTGATGGTTCCATCCCAGCCTACATTTATTTCATTGGTTTCAAAGACCAACTGACCCCATTTTGAGTAGATTTGCATATGGTAACGTGAGGGTTCAAATCCACGGAAGATAGGCATGAATTCATCATTCAGTCCATCTCCATTGGGTGTAAATGCATTTGGTACAAGAAGTTCAATGATGCATGGTATTAATGCCACCGAATCCACAGCTCTACAACCCTTATCATCGGTTACGTTTACCCAGTACACCCCCGGTTCATAGGCCACCATACTGCTATGTGTTGACCCGTCCTGCCACAGATAACTAACAAACTCGCCCGGGTCAAGCATCAGCGGCTGCCCCCAACAAACCGTATCTGCGTATGAGAGTCTGAATTGTGGTGAAGGATTAACAATTACAGGAACTTCACGCATTTCACCGCACTGATAATCGTTTGTGGCTACCATACGGTAAAGACCGCCATCACCTACACTGAGTTTACCTAGCGGCCAGATGGCCTCATGATGCTTATTGCCCGCCGGCCCTGTCCATAGATATTCCAATTCCTGATCATCTAAAGAACCCGAAACCAGGCTAAGGGTATCACCCGAGCAAAATTCTCCATACTGTTGGGCATATATCAGAGGTGCAGGATAAATTTCAGCCAGGCCGTTGGTAAATATGGAAGGTATGGTGTCTCCTGCAGGGCTATAGACCTTACATTGCAGCAAATTCCAGGTAAGGTTGCTTATTCCGGGTGCGTTGCCGGCAAAATGGATGGAAAACAGATCCTCGCCGGAGGGCAAACTTACCCATCCGTCAAACCATGAATAACGAATCTGAAGGATGTTGCCTGCCAGGCTCACATTGCCAATGCCAGTGCTTAATACCGGATTTTCAGCAATCAACTCTATAAAAGTAAGCAGGGATGCATCAAACTCCAGCTCAATCAGGAATTCACCTACCTGGGTAAAATCGCGGGCTTCAACCGGAATAATTACGGGCACATTCAGACAGTAATTCAGCGTATCTACCGATATTTCAACCTTTCCGTCGATAACCTGCATAATTATATAAGGCATGGTAGCCATACATCCATTGTTGTCCATAACCCAGGCTGTGCCATTGCCTATGGGCAATCCACTAAACCTATTGTCGAATTGCCAATTTAAGCCACCCAGAGAATATTGCAGTGGCAAAGCCCATCCGTTGGCAATAATTTCCAATGCACCGTCATCCCCCGCAAGACTGGCATCGGTCGTGTTTACTGAAATAATTTCAGGCTGAGGCCAAATCTCAATAAGCGCAATATATTCAATCAAACATCCACCCGGTTCAGGCGTGAAGGTATATGTGAAAGTTCCACTTATGGTTGTATTGATGGTGGCCGGATTCCAGGTGCCGGTAATGCCCTCCAGGGAAGTCAAAGGCAGTTCGGGTGCAGTGCTGTTTTGGCAAAGCGGGCCAATGGGCGCAAAGGTGGGAATTATCTCATCCTCAATGCTGATATCCATGGTAGTGACAATCGCACAGCCACCCGGTTCAGGTGTAAAGATGTAG
>JAQVEI010000167.1 GCA_028697695.1 Lentimicrobiaceae bacterium | reverse complement strand
TATATCCGCAGTTTGAAGGATAGTGGTGAACTCAAATGCGATTTTAACATTGATGCTTTTGAGGAGGACATCCATCACACCCTGTATTTTGAGTCAACCATACCTCAGGGTTATGGTATTGGCAGTTCGGGTGCACTGGTGGCTGCCCTTTACGAGCGTTATGTTGTCAATGGTATATCGGGCTCAAAACGATTGAGCAAAGCCAATATTCTTAAATTGAAAGAGATTTTTGCCCAGCTCGAATCATATTTCCATGGAACCAGTTCGGGTATGGACCCGCTGAATTGCTATATAAAACATCCTTTGCTCATCAACAATCAGCGTGATATAAGCATGGTGGGCATTCCACGCAACAAACACGATAAAAACGGGGCAATATTTCTCATCAATACCGGTAACCCGGGTAAGACCGGCCCTCTGGTTAACATCTTTTTGGATAACTGTAAGATAAACGATTTTATGTCGCTGGTAAGGGAACAGATGATTCCTATGAACGATGCCTGTATCAAGAGCTTAATAAAAGGTGAGACCATGAAGTTTTTTGAAACCTTACGTTCACTTTCCCGGTTTCTGTATGACAATTTAAGCCCAATGATTCCGGAAGCTTTTAAGAAAATATGGCAGCACGGACTGGAGTCCAACGCCTATTACCTAAAGTTGTGTGGATCAGGTGGAGGAGGCTTTTTACTTGGGTTTACCAGCGATTTTGAAAAAGCCAAACAGGAGCTGCTTGCTCAAAATGTGGATATCATTCCTGTTTACCGCAGCCTGAGCGAACTAAATTAACCCGGCATTGTCAGGTTTAAGCTAAATATATGTTAGGATGAGTAAAATTATCGAAGGAAACATCGTTGACGTGGTTAAAGGTGAAATTTATCCGGGTCGCATTATTTACCAGGATGGTATCATCGTTTCGGTGGAACGTTTGAGTGAAAACAAAGGGCCTTATATTCTTCCCGGCCTTATTGATGCACATGTACATATTGAAAGTTCAATGCTACTGCCTTCGGAGTTTGCCCGACTGGCCGTGGTGCATGGAACCACCGCTACGGTTTCCGACCCCCATGAGATAGCCAATGTGCTGGGCATGGAAGGTGTTAAGTTTATGATTAAGAATGGGAACGAGGTGCCTTTTCATTTTAATTTCGGTGCCCCGTCCTGCGTGCCGGCCACTCCTTTCGAGTCGTCGGGGGCTGAGCTGGGGGCGGCAGAAGTGGAAGAGCTGCTCCGCATGCCGGAAATAAAATACCTGAGTGAAATGATGAACTACCCCGGTGTATTGTCGGAGCAGGCCGGAGTAATGGAAAAATTGAATGCTGCTAAAAAGTATAACAAGCCGGTAGACGGGCATGCCCCCGGTGTGTTGGGCGATGATGCCCGTCGATATGCGCAGGCAGGTATCAGCACGGATCATGAATGTTTTACCCGCGAAGAAGCCGTTGACAAAATTCAGGCAGGCATGAAAGTGCTGATTCGTGAAGGAAGCGCCGCCCGCAACTTTGACGAGCTTATTCCGTTGATAAAATATTACCCGGAAATGATAATGTTTTGTTCGGATGACAAGCATCCGGATGACCTGATTAAAGGCCACATCAATCTTTTGGTAAAACGTGCATTGGACAAAGGGTTTGATTTTATTGACATCGTAAGAGCGTGTACGCTGAATCCGGTTATGCACTACGGCCTGAACTCGGGGCTGCTGCAGCCGGGAGATTATGCCGATTTTATTGTGGTAGATAACTTGCAGGATTTTAATGTTATCGAAACTTACGTTGAAGGCAGGCTGGTCGCATCCATGGGCAAATCGTTTATAACATGCAGCAGAAGTAAAACCCCGAATAATTTTAATGCACGCCCGGTGACTGCTGACGATTTGAAAATAAAGGCTGAGGGTGAAATTATAAAGGTGCAGCGTGCACTTGAAGGCCAACTGATTACCGAAATTGAAGAAGTTAAGGCCCATGTGGTGGATGGATATGTGGAAAGCAATGTAAAAGATGATGTGCTAAAAATGCTGGTGATAAATCGTTATCAGCCTTCTTTGCCTGCACTTGGTTTTGTAGCTGGGTTTGGTTTAAAACGAGGCGCCATTGCATCCACCGTAGCTCACGACAGTCACAACATCATAGCCGTAGGAGCCGATGATGAATCACTGATGCAGGCCGTGAATGCCGTGATTGACTCCAAAGGCGGCATATGTGTAGTGGATAACGGAAAAGTGAGTTTACTGCCGTTGCCTGTTGCCGGAATTATGAGCCCGATGGATGGATATGAAGTGGCAAAACAGTATGAGCAACTCAATGGGCAAGCTTTGGATCTGGGCAGTTCTTTCCGGGCGCCTTTTATGACACTTTCCTTTATGGCCTTGCTTGTAATACCTGATATTAAATTGAGTGACAAGGGATTGTTTAATGTAAATAACTTTTCGCTGACTGGTTTGTTTAAATAATACCACTACCTATGTTTCATATGGTAATAGGTAAGTATTTATTCTATAATTTTGTCAGGAATTTAAAACCCTTTTATCATGGCCAAAGAAGTTGTTTTAGACATTGTAAAGCTCGAAGCTGCGGCCAGCAAATTGCGTGCAATAGCTCATCCTATGAGAATTGCCATCATCGATTTGCTGAATGAGAAAAAAAAGCTCAGTGTCACCGAAATTTATGAATCATTGAAGATAGAGCAGGCTGCTGCTTCACATCATTTGAATATTTTAAAGAGCAAAGGTGTGCTTACCTCTAAGCGTGAAGGTAAGGAGATTCATTATTCAGTAAAATCGGCAGCCATTACCGAGATACTTCAATGTATTGAGCGCTGTAACAATTAATCAACAGAGATTAATAGACAGCAATAAGGTTACGGATGGGGTTTTTGCTTCATCCGTTTTTATTTATTGAATATCTGCATTTAAATCCCACTCCTCCTCCATGGTCCAATTGGCCCTGAGCTCGAATGGCTTCAGGAAAAAGACAACTTTTTCGGGCTGTATCTTCCGCAGATAATTGCCCGAATCCCATCTGCCATTTCGGTTGCGATCGAAAATTATCTTGAAACTGTAAGTTTTTGGGGGCAGATAGTTATATGCAAGCGTGGTATCACTGTATATGGTGCGCTGTTCCAACAGGTTTTGTTTGGCATCGAGCAGTTGGACGATGTATGAAGTGCCCGTAGTTGGGGGCAGGCTGATTTTGAGCCGGATAAGGCCCGTTTCTGATTCTTTAAGTGTAGTGAAAGCCAGAGTAATACTATCGTTGCCCTGTCCAAACAAATCCACAAACGCGGAATCCAAAGCTGTAAACTTATAGGTGTGGCCCTCTTTCCAGGGATATTTTATCGTAAGTCTTCTATGCAATGAATCGGTGAAGTTCATTGGTGCATTTATCGCAACGCTGTCACGCAGTAAAATAAGCTTTGAGGTATCTGTAAAAGATACAGGATTGTCAAATGTAAGGGTTAAGGGCTGATTGGGTTTAATTTTCAGGTTGGTGAGGCTGTTGCGAAATTTCAGCTTTGGGGTTACCGCAATGCTTTCAGCCGAAGTACCCCGCCTTTTTGGGGCAGCAGGCTTAAGCGCAATATGCAGGGTGTCCTGAACCACCTGATTGTCGCTCACTTCAACACTCAAAGTATCGGCACCCGGATCCGGTATCCATAAAGTTAACGTATCAGCCACGTTGTTGTATTCAACAAAATACCATTGGCCCGCAAATCCCGGATTCAAGGGTTTGAGCGACAGATTTTTTACAGGATATCTGAAGGGCAGGTTTATTACATTTTGCCGGAGCAAGGTTGGCTTCAGCATGCGCTGTACCGAGTCAGCCTCCAAAAACTGGTATAAAGTATAATTTTTAAAGGGTTTCAAGCTGCCGGGTTCGGCTTTTTTCACGCTGTCGGCTAAAATATGGGTGGTGTCGGCATAAATTAACGAGTCTGTTCCTGCAGAGCGGGCAACTTCCGGCATTTGTGCACCTTTGAACTGTGGCTGAATAAGTGAATCTGCGAAAGCGATGGGTTCGGATGGCGGGTCATACAGGTAATTGTTGTTTTTATCGCCCAAAGCGAACAGCAAATATTTTCCATCCCTGAGGTTGTTAAGCTTAAAAGAACCGTCTTCCGCAGAACGGGCAAGATAATACGGGCGACTCAGATAAGGTACCGAGTCATAAATGCTGTCGTATAGCATAACGTAAGAATCCTTTACCGGCGATAGGTTAAAAGCATCCAATACTTTGCCCTCTATGGAGAGTGAATCGAGTATGGCTCCGGTCGAAAAGGAAAAGATGTAGTCCTGCAATATGTTGCCTTCAGTGAGGTCAACTATCCCTTTCCCGAAAAATATATTGTAGGTTGAATTGGCCCGTAGCGGTTCTTTAAAGGTAATGTGCATTGTTTTGCGCCTGAGCAGTATATCGGGTGGCTCGCCAACAGGTGGCGAGATTATCATTTGATTTTGCAAATCTTTCAGTTGCACGAATTCATCAAAAGTAATGGCTATCTCTTTTCCGGTAAACCATATGCTTTGATTGGCCGGTGAGGTTGCCACCACTTTGGGGGGCGTAACATCCTTGGGCCCGCCCGTAGGCGCAACGGGGTTGGCACAGCGTATCAGGGCAAACCCGGTGAGCATCAAAAGTATATATTTCCAAAAACGATAGATCATTCGATAATGGTTTTCCAATGCAAAGATGGGGTTTTTTACCATGATTTGCTGATTTTTTTACCTTGTTCTCACTCCATTCTTAAATAATTTACCGCTTTTGGTTATCTTTGTTTAACACACTCACCCTTACATGAGAGCGGTTGTAAATATTATCGTTTGTTTTCTTTTCAGCATTATGGCTATCTTGTCAACGGCTTCAGCGCAGGTAGTGCTGAATACGGGAATGGAACATTGTGCGCATAAATCCATACATCGGCCGGTTTCATCCCCGGAAAGGGGGCGCATATGGAATTATAAAGTGAATTTTATGGAGATGGAACTGTGGTTGTATGACTCCAGTTATTTAAAGGGTAAAGTCATTCAGGAGATAACGGTTACTTCTGATACTCAGCCGGGTTTTTATATGGAGTTAAACATGGGTTTCACCGTGGATTCAGCCTTTGTAGACGGCAAACCTGCTATCATAAGCCGGGGCGGCGACTTTGACCTTACGCTTTTTGCTGAAAATAGCTATAAAAATGGTGAAAAGTTAAGGATGGAAGTATGCTATAGTGGCTGGCCCCGTGAAAATACAGCTTTATACAGGGAAACACATGGCACAGCCGGTATTTTGTTTTCGCTTTCAGAACCATACGGTTGCCGCGACTGGTATCCCGGTAAAAATGATCTTACCGACAAGATGGATTCGGTGGTCATGCGTTTTCACACCCAACCTGAATTCCGGGTGGCAGCCAATGGCCTGCTACAATCCGACACTTTAATCGGTGGTGAAAGGCTTACTGTCTGGAAGCACCATTATCCGGTGGCCTTCTACTTGTTGGGTTTCGCCGCCACAAACTATGTGAGCTACACCGATACTGCCTGGGTGTCAGGTAAACCCATACCCATACAAAATTTTATTTATCCCGAAACCGCGGATCTCATCCGCAAGCAAGCTGCACAGGCCATTCCGGTTATGGAATTGTTCAGTCAAATGTTCGGACTTTATCCGTTTGCACATGAAAAATACGGTCATGCACAAATGGAGTGGGGCGGAGGCATGGAACATCAAACCATGTCGTTTATGGGTCGGTTCGATTATGAAATAATCGCGCATGAACCGGCACACC
>JAQVEI010000166.1 GCA_028697695.1 Lentimicrobiaceae bacterium | reverse complement strand
TTGTTCGCAAGGCAATTGTTGACGGACAAAAGATTTTTGAAAAATCGCCTGAGTTCTCTGCAATTCTGAAAGAACAAAATTTGCCCGAAGAACAAGTGAAAGCGATTGAAAGCTTGTTTGCGACAGATACAAATACTTATGTTCAGAAAGCCGAGAAGAAGAAAGAGAAAAAGAAAGTTTTCATAAAACCAACGCATCTGCAAGAATTTCAAAACTTGTGGAATGCAATCAACAAGAACGCATTTTATGTTTTAGAAACTTTGACTGAAGAACAGGAAAGCCAACTGATACAAAACATAAAAGCACAGATTGAAGCCGTAAACATTGAAGAAATTTTATTGCAAACCATTCGTGCTGAACTGAACGTAAGCAAAATTGGCGAACAAGGAGCAATTACTGAAAAACTAACCGATACCGTTTCCTACAAAAGCAAAGTTGATTATTTGGAATTGGTTCGCACTTTATCCAACAACACCAAAACGCCTATTTCCTTTGTGGTAAAAGTTTTCAATGCTTTGAGTGATGATTTCAAAACCAAAATGCTTTGCAATAATCCTGAACAGGCTCAAAGAGAAATTTCCGAAATAATCAATAAAAACTTAATTGCAATGCTCAAAGCAAACATTAAGCATGACGGAATTAACGGAACAGGTTTGCCAAATATATTCAAAACTGAAAAAGGCAAAACTTATTTAGACACAGGAAGCGTTGGCAAATTTCAAAAGGAAATTGCAAACGACTTTTCTCTGAAAACAAAATGGGTATTTGAAGAAGTAATTGAATACGACAGCTATTTTGAATTGGAAATTGTGGAGCAAGACCCCAATATGGACAGCATTGAAATTTTCGGCAAACTTCCACGCCTAAAAATCAAAACTCCTTTAGGCGATTACAACCCCGACTTTTGCTATGCTATCAAAAGCACCGAAGGCAACAAAATATTCCTTGTTGTAGAAGCCAAAGGCTATAAATCGTCAACCGCAATTCCCGTAGATGAAAAAGGAAAGATTGACTTTGCCAAAAAATATTTTGAAGCCTTAGCAGAACACTACAAAGACCAAAACATAAAAATTTCATTTAAAGAACGCATCAATAAAACGCAATTGGCGGCATTGATAAAGTCTGAACTATGATTTTTGTGATTAAATGATTACGATGATAAAACAGGAATATAAATACTCGGATCTTACAGCTAAAATAATTGGCTGTGCTATAACTGTTCATAAGACTTTGGGTAATGGCTTTCAAGAAGTAATATACCAACGAGCTTTAGAAATTGAAATGAATTTGGAAGGAATAGAGTTTAGCCGAGAATTTGAAATGCCAATATTTTACAGACAGCAACAAATTGGAACAAGGAGGGTTGATTTTTTAGTTGAAGGAGTTATTTCAGTTGAATTAAAGGCAATAACTAAACTTGAAGATGTGCATTTTGCACAAGCAATAAACTATTTGGAAGCATATAATCTCGAAATCGGTTTGCTCATAAATTTTGGAGAAACCTCTTTGAATTTTAAACGATTGACAAACAAAAAGTATAAATCAAACGAATCACAAAAATCAAATAAATCATAGTTCAGACAATGGAAGATTTTATAAAAGCAGGATTTACGGTTATTGGCACAGAAGCCAGCGAAAACAAATTGTTGAGTTTTCTGAAAGAGAACTACCCGAATGTAATTAGAGACACCGAGATAAACCTTGAAGAACTGAAAGCCGTTTTGGGTTTGCCAATTGACGAAAAAGTAAACGGCTACGGTTTAAACTTTGTAGGCAGAAACTTTGCAAGAGCAAAATATGCCCAAAAAACAGAAAAGGAATTACGGCTAAATAACAAGTTGAGCAAGAATATTGCCACAACCGAAAATTTGGTTTTGAAAGGCGACAATTTAGACAGTCTTAAAATTCTTAAAAGTCATTACAGCGGTCAAATAAAATGTATTTACATTGACCCGCCTTACAATACCACCAATGACGAATTTGTTTATCCAGATAAATTTGACAAAGAAGAAGCAGAAGTTTTAGGATTGGCAAATTTGAGTGAAAGCGATTTTGCAAGAATGGACTTTAGTTTTAAAACCAAAAAGAGCCACAACGGTTGGTTAGCTTTTATGTATCCTCGCCTTTTATTGGCAAGAGATTTATTGAGTAAAGATGGAGTGATTTTTATAAGTATCGATGATAATGAAGTTCACAATCTTAGGTTACTACTGAATGAAATATTTGAAGAGGAAAACTCGCTAACAAAAGCACCCACGGCGTTGATATGGCAACAAGCGGGAACTACAGCTGGTCATTTCGCAAAGGCACATGAATATGTTCTTTGTTATGCAAAACACAAAGAATCGTTACCATTTTTTTCATTATCTGATTATGGAGAAGAACAAATAATCGCACATGGAGCATTGAAAAAAATATCCAAAGCAAATCCAGCAAGTGAGATAACATTTCCCAAAGGGAGTATTGATTTTGATGGGGATAGTGCAAAATTTACAGGAACAATAGGAGGCTCTGAAGAACAGATTATACAAGGGGAATTGGTTTTTGAAAACGGTAAACTTGCTAAGGATGTAACCATAACGGCAGGCTGGGCGATGAAAGAACAAGTTCTATCTTGGTTAAAGGGTGAAGAGACGTTTGATTCAAAAGGTCAAAAAGTGGTTAGATTTTACTTCAACAGTTCAGGAATCCTTTGGTATGAAAAAGAAAGAGGAACAATTCATCCTAAAACGGTACTTGATAAAGAAGTAGTTGGAACAAAAACTGGAGCAAATGAATTACAGGAACTTTTAGGTGGTAATTTTTTTGATAACCCAAAGCCAGTTTCGCTTATTAAATTTCTTTTGTCGCTTTTGTTAAAGAATGATGAAACTGTTCTTGACTTCTTCGCAGGGTCAGGCACCACAGGACACGCAGTAATGGAATTAAATAAAGACGGTGGTAACAGACGATATATTCTCTGTCAAATTGATGAACCAATCAATGAAAATAAACCTGCTTATCAGTTTTGCATAGAAAACAATTTGCCACCTGTAATTTCAAGTATTACCATAGAACGCTTAAAACGAGCAGGAGAAAAAATTGCCAAAGACATAGAAGCAGAAAATAGCAAAACGGGAATGTTTGAAGAAGATAAAAAACAAGTTCCCGATATTGGCTTTAAAGTATTTGACAGCGTAGAAGCTCCAAAATTGAAAGTAGATGATAAAGGTCAAATTTCAATCACCGAGCATTCAACAGATGCTTTAAGTCGCATTTACAATATGATTTTCACTGTTGGTTTAGACGAGCCAACACAAGTTCCCGAAGAAGTAGTAAAAGATTGTATTTATAAAATCGGCAACCATTATTACATAACCAACAGCGAAAAAATAACAAGTGACGATTTTTCAAATGCCATTAAAAACGGTAAAGTATTTATTGACGGATGGACAGCCAGCTTAAACGGAACATTGCAGAATTATAAAGAAGATGTGAAGATTGTGTTTTAAGCCCACGCTTCGTAGTCAAGCACATTTGCAGGTCGAACTAACCAACACTAAAAACAAAACCTGCAAAAGAGCTTGTCCCCCCCGGACGCACAGACTGACAGAAAATGTGTAGCAAATTGATAAGTAAAATGACTAAAAAATTAAACACCAGGCAGTAACACGCGATATAGTTAATAAGGGGTTCAGTGGTTTTCGTGGCGCAGTAACCCGCTCCAAAATTGGCTGTAACCTGACAGGAAAGAAGCCCGCAATCTCTTACTAACCATACCGCCACCTTAATTTTAACTTGAAATGCATCTAAGTGTATCCGGCATGACTGTGTTTAATTTATAAAGACCGATAAATCAAGCCATATGCCGGTGAAAAATATGTATCTTTGCCCGAAAATTACTTTTATTATAATCATAGATGTATGATCAAAAACCTGGGAGAGCACAATTCGATATTCAATCAATATATTTCTGAAATACGCGACGTTGTAATTCAGCGTGATTCATGGCGTTTCAGGCACAATATGGAGCGTCTGGGGACTATTTTCGGCTACGAAATCAGCCGTCAACTTGAATATGCATCCAAAGAAATTATTACACCTCTGGGCAGCACCGATATGAATGTGTTGAAAAGCATGCCTGTACTTGCCACCATACTGCGCGCCGGTTTGCCATTGCATCAGGGCTTACTCAATGCTTTCGATCATTCAGAAAATGCTTTTGTTTCTGCTTACCGCAAACACAGCAAAGATGGAGGCTTTAAGATTCAGGTGGAATACGTGTCGGGGCCCGAACTCACCAACCGTACCCTGATTCTTTCTGATCCAATGCTGGCAACAGGTGCCTCACTGGAACTCAGCTACAAGGCGCTATTGGGTAAAGGAAAGCCCAAACATACCCATATCGTTACTCTCATTGCCAGCACTCAGGGCGTGGATTATATACAGCGACATCTTCCCATGAATGACATTACCCTGTGGGTGGGTGCCATAGATGATGAACTTACCGCCCAGGCCTATATCGTTCCGGGGTTGGGTGATGCCGGAGACCTTGCCTTTGGCAGCAAACTGTAAATGCATTATTTTTGATGCAACTCCCGGTAATACCGGGAGTTTTTTTTTACACCATTATCTGTGGCCTTTAAGCCTGTTCAGGGTGATTAAAATTGTATTGAAAGAAAAAAGCGACATTTTTAAGTTTGAACCAGCTCATTGCTTAAATTTGTAAAAAATAAAAGCATGCCTGCTCTCTTTCGCGAAAACATAAACATCTCTCTGGATTCGATCAAATCGCATCTGTTGCGCAGTGTACTCACCGTTTTGATTATTTCGTTTGGAATCACCGCTTTGGTGGGCATACTTACTTCTATAGATTCAATCAAATATTTTCTTAGCGAAAATTTTGCCAGTATGGGTGCCAATACCATAACCATTCGCAATCGGGCAATGACTGTTCATATGGGTGGTAAAAGTACCCGTCCACGCAACTTTAGACCCATAACCTGGCGTGAAGCAAACGATTTTAAGCAGCAATTTGATTTCCCGGCCTATACTTCGGTATACACCACTGCTACCAGCACCGCTACTTTAAAATATGGCAGCAAAAAAACCAATCCCAATATTCCGGTTATTGGTGGTGATGAAAATTATGTGATAACTTCGGGAAACGAGATTGAGCAAGGCCGCAATATCTCCGCCAGTGAAGCCGGTTCAGGAATGCATGTAGCGGTTATTGGTGCAGGCGTAGTGAGTAAGCTTTTCGATGCCAGGGTAAATCCCGTTGGAAAGATAATCAGCATAGGACCCGGGAAGTATGAAATTATTGGCGTGATGAAAAGCAAGGGTAGCAGTATCGGCTTTAACCCCGACAACCAGGTTATTATCCCCATTACCAATGTACGTCAGGCATTTTCACGACCCAACATGTCATTTTCCATCAACATCATGGTGAAAGACCCCGGGTTACTTGATGTAGCCATGGGCGAAGCTACTGGAGTATTCCGTGTGGTGCGCGAAGGTAAACCGGGAATGGAAAACAGCTTCGACATTAGCAAAAGTGATAATTTATCGCAAATGTTGTTTGATAACCTTAAATACCTGAGGCTGGCTGCAACCATTATAGGGATTATAACACTTTTTGGCGCTGCCATAGGGTTAATGAATATTATGCTGGTTTCGGTAACCGAGCGAACCCAGGAGATTGGAATCCGGATGGCCCTGGGTGCAACCCGGAAAACTATCCGCAATCAATTTTTGGCCGAAGCCATTGTTATCGGGCAGCTGGGAGGC
>JAQVEI010000165.1 GCA_028697695.1 Lentimicrobiaceae bacterium | reverse complement strand
AATCTTCTTGGACATAGTTTGCAGTCTCCTTTCGGTTGAATTTTGTGTGTAGTTATTTTACCAAAAGACTGCAAACTTGTCCTCTTTTTATTGGTTTTCAAATTTGCGCAATTTATTATACCTTATCATTGGGTCAGGCTTAAATTCGCTGCAATGACCTCAAAAAACTGGCATTAAAGGCATGTATCCCCTTGTTTTCGGCGGTTTCTCGCCATATTTTCAATATTTCAATGGAAACAGGCACTTTCAATCGCGTGAAAGTGCCTGTTTATCGACAGTCTAGACCCGCTTAAAAAAGCGGGTCTTTGGACAAATGGAGGATTTGATTTTTTTGGAATTCAAACAGGAAATAGTGAAAATAAAAGCTCCTGTACCCAGAATTTGCCTTTATAAATAACAGGCGCTTCAGAATTCTTATTCTCCATACGCATAGTTTCACTTTGCAAACTAAGAAAAACAGCTTCACCCTATTAATGTTGCTTTACCAAATCTGCGAATCACTAACCAGGTACAACCAATCGCAATTACAATGTTAATCAGGCATTGAGTGAATGATTGCCAGAGCGGTAAGTTGTTAAACATGGGATTTGCGGTAATTAAATGCAACATACTGAATTTGTCAAGAAACGTATAACCAAAAGTATGAATCAGCAAAGGAACTATAAACAACCCAAACGCGCATAAGGTTGTAAAAACTGAATTCCGGATTATCAGGGATATCGTAAGGATGTACAATGATATAATAAAAAACACCGCAAGCCGGACAATAAAAAGCATAACCAGATAACCCCAGATTGGCATTTTGCTCATAATTTCCGGGAATCGGCTCGATTCTGCTGGCTGTACACTCAACAGCGGCAAATTGAGGCCTGGTAGTCCGAAATATTTATAGATATAAATCAAATCTGGCATGTATGCAGATACAAAAATCAATGTTGAGATAATAAATGATATAATCATCTTAGTTTTAACAGTATCAATATTACCATGAAGTGTTGAATTCAGGATCTTGTACATCTCAGTTTTATACTCTATGGCAAATACTCCACATAAGCATAAAATCAAAACAATTAACATCTTAATGCCGCTGGCCAGTCCATTATCGGCATTGGAAAACCCGAACAGAAGGCGGTACCCTGTATCATACAAGAACTGAGCACCTTTTGTTTCCTTTAAATAAAGATATCGTTCATATACCAAATCGAAAGCACTTTTTTTATCAAGTATGTTTTGATATTTTTTCGATAATGTCTCAACAGCTTGAAAAGGAATCTCACCGCGTTCGAATTGAGCTTCAATTTCTTTAATCTTCCTTTGCGCTTCATCGAACTTGGCTTTTTCATTCAGTATATATTCTTCTTTTTCATCGGTTAAAGGCCCATGCAGGGCTTGCATGGTATATTTAAAATAATAATGCTCATATCCCAAAAACGGCGCCTCTGAATTAAATACTCCATGACCTTGAAATATTACAAAAAACGCGATAATCACAATAGCTTTATTTATGATAGCAATTTTTTTGAATTCATACCACCGGTATCCTGCATATTTTAAAAGTATGGGTATCCTGATATTAAATTTAAACAATTTGAGGTTGTTATCCAATGCTCTGCGCTTTACAAAGGACAGTGAAACTAAAACACATAAAACTATTAAAATAACTACTGCAAATAATGTAAAGACTGGTATCAAATTGACAGGGCAATTGAAAAAATTCAGGTTTTTGTAGCTCTTGAGCCAATCGTAAGGCCTCATGAAAGCAGCCAAGTTTAAATACCTAAACCAGTTCCAGGCAGACTCGGCATGAATGAACGTTAACACGACATTTGTGACTGCTGTGATTACTGTCACAAACAGCATGATTACAGAATGGCTTGTATGTAGTGAAATCAACATTATAACCATTCCGATCACAAACAAACCGGCAGTTTTCACCACAAAATATATCAAAATAAACTGAGCAACAGAAATACGCATAGTTGAACCAATCATATCGGGAACAGACTGGATTGAACGGGATAAGTTGCCAAGCCCGAACACGGAGGATGCAAACAGAACATTGCTTGCCAACATCAATAGATTAACCACTATAACACAAACTGCCAGCGCGCCGAGTTTTGCAAATATGGTACGTATAGTTCCATTTGGAGTTGACTTTACAATTAAAAACAGCCGTTTATCCTTTTCATCCGTAATTAATGCAAAGCATATTAAAATAATAATAAACAGCAATAAAATGTCAGTGGTTGTGGTATCAAACAACAGAGCGATTCCATCATTTATGTCAGGAACCGTTTTAATATCTGACAAATTTGCGAAATCTGCCCTTGTCTTTTCGATATTCCTTTTTGAAAAACTGTCAGCGCTGCCGCCAAAAAGGGAAGAACCCAGCAGCAGTTCAGCTTTTTCATTTATTTCATTTAAGAATTTTTTATGTTTATCTTCCAAAAGGCTGTTTAAAAACTCAGTATAAATTGATTTTTGTGCCGCAACTTTTTCGGTTGGTATATTCTGATCAAGCAAAGAACCAAACTTCTTACGCGCTGTTTGATAAGCTTCACGCCACACGGCAATTTCATCATCATTTTCGGAAGAATTAAATGCAAGCCAGTTTTTGGCGATATATCCATCCATTAATTCAATCTGATTTTGGACATAAGCAATTTCTTGCTCCGGGCTCATATTTCTAATGGTATCATAAAAAGCCTTTGTATGGGCATGAGGCAGGCCGGTCGGTTTGCTTATCCACCATAAAGCAAGGATATTCAACGCCAACGAAGCAACTAGAAATGCCCAGAAAATTTTTTTGGCAACAACTTTATAAAGTTCATACTTAAACACTTGCAAACGTTACACCTCCTGATGAGAGTAATCGTCTGCCTTTTGTTCTTCCGCAAACACATGCATATAAACAGCTTCTAAGTCCTTTAGGCCACCCATTTTTTCACAAAGTTCACTCTGTGGCCCTTTTTCCACAATCACACCCTTTTTAATAAGTATTATTTCATCGGCTATGCATTCAATATCTGAGACAACATGTGTTGCAAACAGTATTATTCTGCCTTGGGACATGGACCTTACAATCTCGCGGGTACGGATTCGCTCCTTCGGGTCTAACCCCGCCGTCGGTTCATCCAGGATAATAAGTTTTGGGTCGCCCATGATTGCTGAAGCCAGCAATATTCGCTGGCGCATCCCACCTGAATATGATGAGAGCCGGTCCTTTAGCCTGTCTGACAGGTTTACAAGGTCAGCGACCCGGTGTACTTCTTCTTTAATCTGTTTTTTTGGAATCCCTTTAAGGCTTGCTATGTAGCTGAGAAAATCCACACCGCGGAAACCATCATATAACCCCTGTTGCTGCGGCATATATCCCAAAATTTCACGGTATGATTTTCCCGCTTTTTCTATTGGCATTCCTTCCCATAACACTTGCCCGCTATCCGCTCTCAATCCCAAAGTCAAAATATTCATTAAAGTTGATTTTCCGGATCCATTCGGGCCCAGCAAAGCATAGATGCCGGGAGTAAGGTTCAGGTTCACATCAATCAATGCTCTTGTTTTTCCGTAATTTTTGCATAATCCCTCTATTTTTAGCATATTTCAGCCTCCGGAGAAAAATTTAAAATTCTAAATTAACCCTCCAAAAAGTATATTTTTTATATCTTTAAATTCAAATGTAAAAGTTTCTTTTGCCTTGTTGTACTCCCCTGCCCAAAAATCTGCTTTTGAAATCCTTCCAATCTGAAAACTGTCTTTTGATTCGCTTGTTTTCATCAAATAATCGCCCCGGTACCTTCCGAACACAATTGCTTCAGACCCTCCGGATATAGGTTTGATTTCCTGTGTTTTGCCTGTTTTCATATCATAATAAAACTTTCCAGGGCTGCGGGATTCTTTTTTTTCAATTTCGCTTTCATTATAATTGATATAATATATCAGTTTTCCGTCCACGATTGTTGTAACACCACAATAACCTTCCAGGTTTGTTATAAGGCCCCTTTTTTCACCAGATTCAAGATTTATTTCATACATGATTTTATCTTTTCTGGAGTGATAATAAATACAATTTCCTATGAAATTGACATAGTCAAACTGAAAAGCGAGTTGGTCTTCTATGAAGGTTTCGCTTTCACCGGTTTTAATATTTACTTTTAAAACGCCTCTTTTCGCTGTATTACGTGCACGGTCATAGGCTTCCTGTGTTGATTCGGTCATCAGTTCACCTTCAACAGATCGCAAATAATATGCATTCTCATTAAAAATACCCAACATTATTATGGATGGCTCCTCATTGTGATGCTCCCATTTTGACAATTCTACAACTTCTTTTTTGGATATATCCAATTGTAAAAATGCTGTTACAGAATTGATTTCATGTTTATTATCAACATTTTGAGTGTATACACTAGCCTCAATAATAAACTTCCCATCAACATAAAACATAGATTCTGGATGATACTTATCTGGAATATTGACAATAGTAGTTCTGTCAGTACCATCCGGTTTCATCGAAATGATCTTATTGTTTGACAGGATATAAATTCTTCCATTGTACATAAAGACAGATTTAAACCGGCTATAATGTGTTTCAGTAGGTGAATAAGTTAAGTTTCCTCCTGATTTAATCTCAAAATTATGCAGAAAAGAGTTGCAATCTTCCCCATTATGTGAACAGTTCGGCTTATTGCATAACGGATATTGCTTCATAAGCGCATAATCAAAAAATACTATATTATACGAAGAATTATTTAACGGAAGAATAGCATACCTGCCTTTATCGGTTTCCCAAGAAACACCCAACTTCAGATTTGTCCCGTTTGTATGTTCGGATATATCAAACGGCCTCGCTTCAGACGAAATTATATTGGTACTTTCATGAACCTGGACGGCACTATTCCCGGTTGAATGGTTCTCGCTATTAATATTTTTATTGCCATTGGGATTAGAAACCGTATCTTTATTGCAGCCACATAAAAAAATATAAATCAAAATAAATATGCTAATCAGTTTCTGCCTCATTGAATTCAACCTCTTATCAATAATTTAGATTCAGTTTTATGCAATTGGTCATGTTCTGATATTTCATTATTAATTGGTATTAACAAACCATATAAAATGAATTATTGAATCATCCCATTCGACATCAACTGACCAAACTGTAAATTGATTAGGTTTGTTCGTTATTTCATGATAATATTTCCCTTGAATTGGGGTTAACTGATGATTAATAAATAACAAGAAACAATACTTATTTTCTTCGCCAAAATAAAATTCAAAGTCAAGATGAACTTTACCCTTTTTCGAGAAGATTACTGTTTCCTCCTTATTTACTCGAAATACCGTACCTCTGTTTCATAAATTTCTCCATCTCCTGCCTTACCAATAACAGGCGTAAAGGTAACTGTAAAATACTATTTCTCGCCGCTATTGAAAGGTTCAATCTTCATAAGTGTTTCTTTTTTTCTATAATACTGACGAGAGTACCATCGATAAATAGGGCATAGTCAACCGGGCCCGTACTCGTAGGAAATTCGCGTACGGCAATTCCAAGTCCAGCAGAAAGGTTAAGCTCTTTTAAGTCTTGGATAATCCAACCGGACGCACTAAGCTTTGCATCAATTGATTGACGTGCTTTTTGCTCAGGTGTCATGGTTTATCATTTCCTCGTATTATATAAAAGTAGTAGTTTTTAGAGTTCCTCTCCAAGAACTTTAAAAAAGTTGCTATACTGTAATGGATGCTGTGGATTGGTTTCGCCTCCTACCGCATGACGGTTTCAGAAAGGCTCCA
>JAQVEI010000164.1 GCA_028697695.1 Lentimicrobiaceae bacterium | reverse complement strand
TTGGCGATGGTCCAACCCCGGATGTGACTACCGATGATCAGGGTAACATTATAGAAGTAGAATGCTATAACCGAAAAGTATGGACTCCGGGAAACGATGTGCCATCTCAATTTGGACACAACCGCCGGATAATCCGGTATGCAGATGTGCTGCTCATGGCTGCTGAAGCACTTAATGAAAACAATAAACCAGGCGAGGCACTCGTTTATTTAAATCAGATACGTTCGCGTGCACGTCAGGGCGATAATACTATCCTGCCGGACATTGTGACCACCGATAAGGATGAGTTGCGAAACCTTATCCTGCTTGAACGCAGGCGTGAACTGGCTATGGAAGGTCATAGATTCTGGGATTTGGTGCGTACCGGAAGAGCCGCACAGGTGCTTGGACCCTTAGGCTTCGTGGCCGGAAAACATGAACTGTTGCCTGTGCCACAAAACGAGATAGACCTTTCGCAAGGTGCATTGACACAAAATCCCAATTGGTAAAATCTTCTTTAATTCAATAATCAAAAACTCTAAAAACCAACCCTAAGATGAAAAAACACTGGTTTAAAACAACTGCATTAATACTGTCCGGAGCGCTGCTTATTGGCGTTACCAGTTGCAAGGACGACGATGACGATACCCCGGGAGCATTAACCTTATCGGCACTTACTGCCGGTTCCATTGACCTGAACGGGGCCACTGCTCCCAATAATGTTCCCCTTAATCCGGACATTACGGCTACATTCTCACAGGCTGTTGACCTTGCCACGGCTACATCAGCCAATATTACCCTGAAACGGGATTATGACAATACCAACATCCCGGTTACCATAACAACCTCAGGTACCTCGATCACCATTAAACCCACAGAAACGCTTGCTTCCGGTGCCATGCACAAGCTTGTACTGGGTGCCGGCATTAAATCAAACAATGGGGGTGCTTTGGGTACAGCCATCGAACGCATATTTTCAACCGATGGTTTCTTTGCGCCAAGCGGTATGGTCGCTTATTGGGATTTCAATGGCGATGGCAAAGATAAAATTGATTCATATGATGTTCGTGATGCCATTGACATCAGTTTTGTTGACTCCCGAAAAACAGCAGCCGGCAAGGCGGCACAATTTAATGGTACCACCTCCATTATGGAAGTTCCAGGTGCTGATCAACTGATGAACACCAAAGATTTTACACTTAGCTTCTGGGCCAAAGCGCAGGATGCAGGTCATGGGCAGTTTGTAATCGGACTGGCTGCTTTCCACGGTTTCCAGTTTGAGTTGTTTGGTGGTTTCAATGGTTTTAAAATGCCTGTTCAGTTCGACTATGGCGATGGAACCAGTGGAACAGGTGGCGACCTCGCATACAATGGTGATGGTAAAACCAAGGATAACGGAGGCTGGAGAGGAACTATCTTCAATAAAGAAAATGAAAATCTGCCTGATATTTTAAAAGACAAATGGTTCCATATTGTGTATGTTTACAATAGTGAAACCAAAATCAGGAGTATGTTCCTTAATGGTGATAAGGTAATTGCCCAGGACCACAACCTGTGGTATGATGATGATGGCAATCCTTATCCGGAAAGAGGCATCGTGGGACTTAAATACAATGGTACCCCGCCTGAGACCTTGCCTGAACTCGCCTTTGGTTTTGTGCATTCGCGGGGAGGCACCTTGTGGGACAACGAGCCCTGGGGTGGTTACGACTTTCCTGATGCAAACCATTTTAAAGGTCTATTGGACGATGTTAGGATTTTCCATAAAGCCCTATCGGAAGCTGAAATCCAGTTAATGTACAATTCAGAGAAATAATAAAACTGATCAGTTGAACAGATCGGGAGGCCGTCTTAAAGATAAATTTAAGACGGCCTGTTTTACGTATAATGCAGTAATACGGTCAAGAAATCATCAATACCGTGAGGACTCCGCTGTAAGGCAGTTAGCTGCATATTACATCCGGGTTATGTATGCCGCGTTTTTGAGGCATTATATCAAGCGGGGGCAATTTTTAAATTCAGCAGATGTAATAACAAAGGTTAGCAAAAAAGCCATTTCTTTTCTGAGACTATTTGTTTGTTGGATAGTTTGCTGTCATTACCTTCCTTATTTCTTTTCCTCTTTATTGTCCACTTCCAGGCTTTTAACGGTAAAGCGATATCCGTCAAGATTATAGAAATAAGCTGCCACATCGCCATGCCTGTCTTTTGCCTTTACCTTTTTTGCTTTTCTATAACGGGAAGTCCGGGGGTTCATCATGCGCCGGATGGTCCGCTCATCCCTGTTATAGCCTACATTGAAGGCGGTGGCATAAAAGCGAACCTTATCATCTTCTGACTTCCATTTTACATGGTCAAAGCGTTTTTCCATGATGCGAATAAAATAAATCAGGTAACGCACTTGCCATTCAGGGTCTTCAAGTCGTCTGGCCCTCATACTTCTGGCTTTGGGGTTGTTTTTGAGGTCAAAATCCTGATTGGTCATTTTCTGGCGTGTGATATTGCGCTCGATAAGTTCTGCAAATGAAGGTTTCATTTGAAAACGTCCTATTGTGTAGTGGGCATATTTACGCCCGCGCTGTACATAAAGGGTGCGGTACGCACCGCCTTCCATAATATCACGCAAAGCTGAATAGCGCACCAGTCCGGGAAATATTATCCCAAAAGCCAGTGCCGGATTTATCTTCTGCTCAATGAGCGTATCAGACATCCAGCTATTCTTTAGCAGGTAATCTACCGCATCATAATAGCGGTTGCCCAGTTCCGATGCCAACTGTTCTTCTGTAAGTACGGTAACCTTGTTACTTTGGCCATGGATTTCTACCGGATTAATAGCAGAACCACCAACAATCATTATGAACCAAAAAGAAACCCGGACGAAATGTTGCATCTATTAACAGCAGGCGAAGGAATGGACGCCTCGCCAACTTTAATGGACAAAATTAAAAAAATATTGCTCCAGCTACACAAGTATTGATAATTTGCATCAATTCGAAGGGTTTTATGAAAAAAGTGCCCGTGGAGCATTAGCCCCTGCAAAATATTAATGTCACTTAAGAGACTTAGCCTATACTATCATGAGCAACCGGGTGAATGATAAATTTAAACCAGCGGTTTTTGGTAAATGCTTTAAAATGCAGGGCATTCATTATCAGCAAAAGGTCTGATTTCAATGAGATATATTTAATTTGTCTGTTGTTTTATTTGTTTGATCGAGTGTTGCAAAAAAATAATGAATGGATAATATTTTTATCCGTTTTAATGGCTTTACAACTTAAAATTGATTATATTTGTGGGTCAATAAATTGTTAAACCAAAGCATGTTACCTATGAAAAAATTTACCATTTTGTTTGCTTTAATGTTCACCTGGGGCTTTGCGATGTCACAAACCATTGAAAACTTTGAAAGCCTCACGATGACTCTTTTCTCAGGTGGAACCAATGGATCGTTGTCCGTAGTTCCCAATCCCGATCCAACGGGCATAAACACCAGTGGCCATGTTGTAAAGATGGTTCGTGGTTTCAACGGTGATCCCTGGGCCGGTTGGTATGCAACCCTGCCCACCCCGATTGATGTAACAGCCAACAAATATGTTCATTTAAAGGTTTGGAAACCCCGCATCAGCCCGGTAGTTTTTAAATATGAAGGCGAAGTAAATTCAGGAGATGTCTCTCCAATCAATCCTCAGACTACAGTCAACCAATGGGAAGAGCTGGTCTTTGATATGAGTGTGGTAAGTGGTGATTATGTGAAAATTGTGCTTATTCCTGATTTTGAAAACCCTTTAACGCTTACTGAGGATATCGTACTTTATTTTGATGATTTGTACGCGAACAACGATCCTACTGTTGGAAGTGCTCCGGTGCAAATAATGGAGGACTATGAGTTTATCACCATGAATTACATGGGCAACGCGAATCCTCCGGATGAAAGTAGCTTTGAGATTGTTCCCAATCCTGACCAAAGCGGATTGAACTTAAGCGAAACCGTAGTTAAATTCACCCGCGATAAGGATGGCGTTCCCTGGGGTGGGTTTTTCTCACAACTGCCTGAACCCATTGACGTCACTACCAACAAGTACATGCATGTGAAAGTGTGGAAACCACGGATAAGTCCCATTAAATTTAAAATTGAAGGTGGAGAGGCAGGTAACCTGGAAACAGCATCAATTTCTCCCCAGGAAAAGGTGAATGAATGGGAGGATATTGTATTTGATCTCTCTTCAAAAACCGGAACCTATCCTACCATAGTGTTTATGCCAGACTTTGAAGATCCCCTGACCTTAACGGAAGATATCGTGATCTATTTTGATGATATCATCCTCAATAATGATCCTAACCCTATGACAGGCCTTCCCGAGCTTACTATAAATGTGGATATGAGTGAGGCCGGCACCGTTGACAGGGTATTCCTTTCCGGAGCATTGGGTGGAATTTATGGTACCTGGGCAGAACCTGGTTCAAATCCAAACAATGAAATGTTTGATTCGGATGGTGATAAAATATACTCCATCACCATTAAGCATGAATATGCGCCTGTTGAGTTTAAGTTTTTCAAAGGTACCGGATGGGGAGGGGGTGACCCTGTTCAATCTCCTGGCCTTGATCAGGGAAACAGAAAGTACGATTTTACAGAACCAGCGAGTATAACCTATAAGTGGGGTGTAGCCGGGCTTCTGTTAGTTCCCGAAAATATGCTTGCTACCCAGGTTAAAATGTATCCGAACCCGGTAAGCAATGAGCTAATTATCAACAGTTCGAATATTGTAAAAGAGGTTACCATCACCTCTATGCTTGGAAAAATGATTTATACCGGGCAGCTCAATAAAAATGGTGACACAGTGATAAACACCGGTGAGCTCAGCAGCGGACTTTATTTTGTCACATTCTATGGTAATGATGGCAGCCGGGCTGTGCAGAAACTGGTAAAACAGTAATGTTGTAATTTTTTTTAGAAAGAGGCTCCGGATGGAGCCTCTTTTGTTAAAAGTACCTTGCTCTTCACGCCGGTAGCAAACCATCCGGCTTACACCAAGCAAATGCCCGGCCGGTATAAAAAATCACTATCTTTGCAAAAAAGCTTTAAAAAATAAAAGATATGAACCGCGGACCTGTTTCACAATTTATTGAACATCATTACCGACACTTTAATTCAGCAGCATTGATGGATGCTGCCAAAGGATATGAACAGCATCTGGCTGAGGGTGGAAAAATGATGATTACACTTGCCGGCGCCATGAGTACAGCCGAATTGGGCATTTCTCTCGCCGAGATGATTCGGCAGGATAAAGTTCACATTATCAGTTGTACGGGTGCTAACCTGGAAGAAGATATTATGAATCTGGTAGCCCACAATCATTACAAAAGGGTACCACATTACCGTGATCTCACACCCAAAGAGGAGTTTGAACTCATGGAAAAGGGCATGAATAGGGTTACCGATACCTGTATTCCCGAAGAAGAGGCTTTTCGTCGGATACAGCACCATATTGAAAAAATATGGAAAGATGCCGAAGCGGCCGGCGAACGTTACTTTCCACATGAATACATGTATAAATTGCTCAACAGCAAAGTGATGGAGGCCGATTATGAAATCGATCCCAAAAACTCCTGGATGCTGGCGGCTGCCGAGAAAAACCTGCCTATTATTGTACCGGGATGGGAAGACAGTACCATGGGCAATATTTTTGCTTCTTATTGTATAAAGCAGGAGCTAAAACCATCAACTGTAAGAACGGGTATTGAGTACATGATTTTCCTAACTGAATGGTACCGCAAGAACTCAGGCGGAAAGGGTGTGGGATTTTTCCAGATTGGC
>JAQVEI010000163.1 GCA_028697695.1 Lentimicrobiaceae bacterium | reverse complement strand
CACGAACGGCAAATTTTACTGAATGGTCGGCCAGCTCCGAAATGACGATAAATACTTCCGGATCATGAAGTATGCGATTATCAGCATCAACCAATTGCTTAATGACTGCTTTAGTCTTTTCAACATCATCTCCATAAGCCATTCTTATGCTCCAGTCTACCCTTCTACGGGATTCAACAGAGTAGTTGGTCATTGAAGTATTGGATAAATTTCCATTTGGAATAATAATGGTAACATTGTCAACCGTTTTTAATATGGTATTGAAAATCTGAATCTCACGAACAGTGCCCGAATGAGATCCTGTATCGATATAATCACCCACACGAAAAGGTTTAAACAACAAAATAATAACGCCACCGGCAAAGTTTTGCAAAGTTCCTGAAAGAGCCATACCTACAGCCAAACCTAAAGCACCAATAATTGCAATAAACGAGGTCATTTGAATGCCTATCATCCCAAACACCGTTACCACAAGCAATACTTTAAGCAGCCCGTTGACCAAACCTGCTAAAAATGGCTGAAGTGACAGGTCAACATTTCTGCGGGCAAGCATAGATGAGAACCACTTTGAGAGAAGCTTTACCAGCCACCAACCAACAATAAATACCACAATGGCTCCCAAAAGTCGCGGGCCGTAATTAATAACGATTAAGGTAAGATTGTCAATGATTTCCTGAGCATTCATAGAAAAAATTTTAAGAAAATAAATTGAGATGAATTAATCCATATGTGTAACCAAATAATTGACATTGTAAATGCAATGTATTTTAATGTAGGTAGGATTAAAAAAACGAAGTTAAGCATTTAAGTGCAAACCAATGAGAAAATAATCGTTATAAAATCCTAAAAAGAGTATAGTGGCGTTGAAAAACAATACCATCTACTGCGGTGCATAAGGGGCTATAATATTGAAAAACAGCGTTGTGGATTTAAAACAATGATGTAAAAAATTAACAATCTCCATAAAATCCTAAAAGAGTATCTTTGTGCCGAAAAATGGATACTACGGATTGGCTTTCACGCACCCGATTGTTATTGGGCGATGATAAAATAAACAGATTGCAGCAGGCGCGCGTAATGGTTGCCGGATTGGGCGGCGTAGGTGCATATGCTGCTGAACAACTGGTGCGGGCCGGTATTGGACATCTTACCATAATAGATGGTGACCGCATACACACCACCAACCGCAACCGTCAACTACCGGCATTGGTAAGCACCCTGGGTATGCCCAAAACAGAAGTGATGAGCCGGCGGTTGCTGGATATAAATCCTCAACTGAACATTACCGCTTATACTGAATTTGTTAAAGACGAGCGTGTGCCACAAATACTTGAACAAGGATACGACTGTGTGGTAGATGCCATTGATACCTTGTCGCCAAAAGTTTACCTGATTATGCATACCCTGCGTATGGGTATTCCATTGATTAGCTCAATGGGAGCCGGCGGAAAAACTGATCCCACACAGGTTAAACTCGATGATATCTCAAACACCCATCATTGCAAATTAGCCTATTATATCCGTAAAAAACTTCACAAAATGGATATTTGGGATGGATTTAAGGCTGTTTACAGCCCACAGGCAGTAGCACGTCAAAGCATTACACAAATGGAAGGCGAGATGAATAAAAAATCAAACGTGGGAACCATTTCATACATGCCGGCAATTTTTGGCTGCCTGTGTGCTGCCGGAGTCATTGAACAACTTATTAAGTGACTTTTATTTAAAAAAACAGAGTGAAAGCGTTACTTAATCATTACTATATTTTTGTATTTTAAAATAAAAAATGTATTTTTACTGCCTCACAAATAAACAATCTGAATGATTTTTAAATGGTTTGAGCATGAGGACAGGGAGCAGGAATTAAATAAAAATCTACAGTTTGATTGGTTAGAACATCTGCCTTTCCCAGCGATACTTACCGATAAATACGGAAATATCATAGCACTCAACCCCTCTTTTTCAGCCATCAGTGGGTTTACATCTGATAATCTTCCGGACAAAAACATTGGCGCCATTATAAACCCGGATCTCATTATTCCCGTTGAATCTCTTTATGGTTCTGATCATGGTGTTTGTAAGTTGTTGTGTGAAAACGGGAAGCTGATAAATTGCAATATTTCGCGTAAGACCTTCAATACCGGAAGCCAAATCACGCTGAAATTAAATGTAATTACACCCTTAAATCAACTTTGGGCCCGAAAGGCAGATATCGCTTCTGCACATTCTGAAGATGAGAAGCTGGCTATAAAACCATATCAGACATTGCCTAATGAGGAAAGCAGGACACAGACAGAATTAAAAGCTATTTTAAAACAAACTTCCACCGCAACCTGGGAGGTAAGTTATGACAGCGGGCAGACAGTTACCAAAGTCTCTAACTTTTTTGAACTTCTTAACCTATCCATACCTCAGGTAACCTTAACTCCGGAAATGCTTGACCATGCTGCATTGGTGTATGACAACGATTTACCGGTGTATCAACTGATTCATAAGCAGATAAAAAGTGGCAGTCCTTCATTTTGCGCAATCGATTACCGTATTCATGACGTTAACGGTAAGATACATCATTTTCATGCTGAATCTAAATTAATTACAGATGAGGATGGGAAAATTAGGGTATGGCATGGAAGCATACAGGACAGAACCCGGGAAAAACAGGCCGCTATATTGCAGGAATCAGCCTTTAAAATTGCCCGTTTTGTTCATCCGGAGCAGAACATTGACGGTCTAACAGAGGCACTGAAAAATATCCTCAATTCCCTGATGCCTGTTCCCGAATTTTCATTGGTACTCATCAATGAAAAAAGTGAGCTCAGTTATATTTACCCGCCACAAAGCATAAACGCAGAACTCAACAACAGTTTACCTTTTTACGTCATTCAAACACAGCAACCATTACTTGCTTCCCGCGATGATATTGAACGCCTGATAAATGATGGCATCATCAGCCCACATAAAAACATTCCTTTTTCATATCTGGGCATGCCATTGATTGCCGGCGATAAAAGCATAGGCGCCATTAGCCTGCAATCATTCTCTCCAAAACTCATTTACACTGAAAATGAGAGCAACTTACTGCATTTCATTTCATTACAGGCCTCACTGGCCATTCAATACATTCGCAATGAAAAAACCCTGCTGCATTCAAAGAAGGAAGCAGAGGATTCAAGCAGGTTGAAATCATCCCTGCTGGCCAATATGAGCCATGAGCTTCGCACGCCCATGACAGGAATACTTGGATTTTCTGAAATTCTTTCTGAAGAGCTGGACGACCCGAGAATGAAATCTATGGCCTCCACCATCTTTAAATCAGCCGGCAGGTTAATGTCAACCCTCAACTCCATCATTGATCTGTCTGCTGTTGAAGTAGATAAGAGCAGCCTGGATATGAAACCTTTGAACACCAGGCAATTATTTCAGCCACTACTCCGGGCAGCTCATTCAATGGCCAGTGACAAAGGATTGTATCTGCGGACCGCAATTCCACCGGAACAATATGTATTTGCCGACGAAAAGATGCTAAGTCAGTTACTCTATCATCTGCTGGACAATGCGATTAAATTTACGATAGATGGCGGTATTTCGGTAAGTGTTTACAAACCTTCAAAAACAAGCCATGAAATAGTGATACGCATCAGCGATACAGGTATAGGTATTGCCCCGGAACATCACAGCCTGATTTTTGAAGAATTCAGACAGGTAAGTGAGGGGTTTTCGCGCAACTTTGAAGGTAGTGGCCTGGGTTTATCTTTATGCACTAAAATAGCTCATCTTATTGATGCCCGCTTATGGGTAGAAAGTATACAGGACAGAGGTTCTGATTTCTTTGTGGCTTTGCCATTAATCGAGCATGTACCTGACATTAAAGAACTTGATGAAAAAACAGCCCGTGTCATCAGAACACACCGCTTGAGCCGGGGGCCAGTACCCGAAGTCCTTATAGTGGAAGACAATGAAATAAACCGGCGGCTGGCTGCATTGTATCTGAGAGAGCTATGCAATACCGAGATGGCTGAAAACGGATATGTAGCTCTTGAAAAGATTAATCGCAAAAAATACGATGCCATCCTGATGGACATCAACCTGGGTGCCGGCCCCAATGGATTGGCAATAGCTGCTGAGGCCAAAATTTCAGGCCCGAACAAAAACACACCCATCATTGCCGTTACGGGCTATACCATGCATGGCGATAAGGAAAAAATGCTCAACAATGGCTGTTCGCATTACATTCCAAAACCATATGACAAGAAAACCCTGTTAAAATTATTCAGCAAAATACTATATGCCTGATTATTCAATAGGATAAGTAGTCCCGTCTTCAGCCAGCATGGTACGCTCGAACACACCTCTTGCCTCATTAAGCAAAGGATGCAAATCATCATAACGGGCTGAAAAATGCCCCAGCAACAACTGTTTAACACCAGCTTTTTCAGCGATGTCCGCGGCCTGAATACTGGTTGAATGTCCCTTTTCTATAGCAGATTTAATGCGATCATGCATAAATGTAGCCTCATGATACAACAGGGTGCTGCCGGCTATAAGAGGCACCAATGATTCATTGTAAGCGGTATCTGAGCAATAGGCATAGCTGCGGCTTGCGGGAGAAGGCAATGTAAGTTCAGCATTGGGAATTACCCGGCCAGTAGCATCAGTATAATCCTTTCCATGGCGCAAAGCTTCAATGCTATGATAAGGAACATTGTAAAAATCTATAGATTCCGGGTTTATGCGACGAGGCAGCGGCTTCTCGCGAAAAAGAAAACCGGTAGTGGGTACACGGTGAGTAAGCGGCAGGCTGAAAACCTCCATTTGCGGATGATCAAGAATAAGCCGGGGAGATTCTGCTGTAACCGGATGGAAAATAATCGGATAATTGGGCACCGTCCCCGAAGCCTCGAATTGCATCTTTAGAATATCTTCCAATGCCGGTGGAGCATAAATATCAACAGCTTTCACTCGCCTGAGCAGATGCCATGTGGACAACAGGCCAATAAGTCCGAAAAAATGATCGCCATGCAAATGGCTGATAAACACACGATTAATGTGGCCTACGGATATCTTAAACCGTCTTAGCTGAAACTGAGTCCCCTCACCACAATCTATTAAAAAAAGCTCCGGGCCATATCTAAGCACCTGAGACGACAACCCCCGGCCAGGCGTAGCTATCGCAGCACTGCTTCCCAAAACGGTAACTGAAAAAGTATTCATAAAAGTGTATCCTATATTTGATGTGCTTTTTTAAAAGAAATGCTTCGTCAATTTTCGGGCCATACAATAAAAAAGGCTGCCAAATACTGACAGCCTCTAAATTCAATTTTTATTTTACGCCTTATTCGGACTTTTTGTTTCTGGCTTTCTTTTCAGATTGTTCCATATCTGATTTCAGGTTTGCCAGGGCTTCGAGATCACCAAGAGTTGTTTTCTCCAGGTTATCTTTGAGCTTTTTAACAGCCCGTTTGGTTGAAGTTTCAGCGCTTTCTTTCGCTGCGTTTTCCTTTTGACGTTCAGCGGCACTGGCTTCCTGGAAAATACGCGAATGAGAAAGGATAATCTTCTTGTTTTCTTTTGAAAACTCTATCACTTTAAAGTCGAGGCTTTCATCCAACTTAGCCACGGAGTTGTCTTCCTTAACAGCATGGCGTGCAGGAACAAATCCTTCTACACCGTAAGGCAGGGAAACAACCATACCTTTGTCGCTGGCATTAATGATGGTTCCGCGATGTACGGAGCCTACATTAAATACAGTTTCAAATACGTCCCATGGGTTCTCTTCCAGTTGCTTGTGGCCCAGGCTCAGGCGACGGTTTTCCACATCAACATCAAGCACGATAACTTCGATTTTTTCTCCAATCTTGGTAAATTCAGCCGGATGCTTAATTTTCTTGGACCAGGAAAGATCTGAAATGTGAATCAAGCCATCAACGCCTTCTTCCAATTCGACA
>JAQVEI010000162.1 GCA_028697695.1 Lentimicrobiaceae bacterium | reverse complement strand
GGAATTCATAAAATGTGGTTTAGCCTCTTTATCTTTGGCTGCTAATAATGTACCAATTCAATTTTTACGAAAAAGCAGTTGTTTTTAGTGTTGATTATTTTTTTGTATCAGCTCAGCCTCGCACAGGCACAGGAGAGCAGTAAAAGATTTGACCTCGAAGATTTACTGAAGAAACGTATATTTTCAGCATCTTCCATTGAGGGATTCCGTTCCACCAATGATGGACAACACTACACTACCCTTAGTGATGACTACCGGCGCATTGAGAAATTTAGTTACAAAACCGGTGAAAAAGTATCTACCCTCATTGATCTGGCCGGTAAAGATGCCGGGGATGTAAAGATGGTTATTGATTATCAGTTTAGTGCGGATGAAAACAGGCTTCTTTTGCAAACAAGTTATGAGCCCTTGTACAGGCGTTCATTCAAAGCCGATTATTACGTTTACAATATAAAAGATAAAACTTTTTCTCCATTATCAGAAAACGGCAGTCAACAGTTGGCGACTTTTTCGCCGGATGGTGGCAAAGTTGCCTTTGTGCGGGATAACAATATCTTTATTAAATATCTGGCAGACAACCGGGAGGTTCAAATCACTTCTGACGGTAAGCTTAATGAAATTATTAACGGGGCTCCCGACTGGGTTTATGAAGAAGAATTTGAATTTAACAAAGCTTTTGACTGGTCGCCTGACGGCAGTAAGCTCGTGTACCTGAAATTTGATGAGCGGGAAGTAAGGATGTTTAACATGACCATGTTTCAGGGCCAGAAACCGGCTTTGGATCAAAATGCACTTTATCCTTCCAATTACGAATTCAAATACCCCAAAGCCGGGGAAAGCAACTCGAAAATAAGTGTCCATATTTACAATCTCGACAGTGGCAACACGCTTAAAGTAAACCTTACGGGAGGAAATGAGTTTTATCTTCCGCGTATTGTTTATACGCCCGATGCAGGTTATTTTATTGTAATGCGGTTAAACAGGCTGCAGAATAAGTTGGAAATCATTCGTGTGGACGCGCTGAGTGGGAAGCTACAAACCGTGTATACCGAAGAAAATATGAGGTATATCGATGAAGGTAATTTTGATAACCTGACATTTTTGCCGGATGGCAAAAGGTTTATAATCAGCAGTGAAAGAAGCGGTTATACTCATCTTTACTTGCACGACATAAATACATTGGAAAGCTCCCCGATAACAAAAGGAAAGTTTGATGTAACCAAACTGTATGGATACGACCCAAAAGAAAGTGTGGTGTATTATCAGGCTGCGGCAGCATCTCCAATCAGGCGTGAAATTTATTCGGTTTTACTGGATGGAACCCGCACCAAAACCATAGCCGGAGCATCGGGAACCAATAATGCTGCTTTTAGCAAATCATTCCGTTATTATATTCATACCTTTTCCAGTGCCACCCAACCTCCTGTTTATAGCTTATATCAGGCTCCTTCAAAACTGGTAAGGGTGCTTGAGAACAATCAGGCACTCATGGATACCCTGGCAAAGTACACACCACCATTAAAAACGTTTTTCAGCTTTAAAACGAGTGTAGATACCTTATTGAATGGCTGGATAATTTATCCGCCTGATTTTGACAGTACCCGAAAATATCCCTTATTGATGAATCAATACAGCGGGCCCAACTCCCAGGAGGTGCTCGACCGATGGGAATTTGGCTTCGACGAGTATTTGGCGCAACAGGGTTTTGTGATCATGTGTGTTGACCCACGCGGTACGGGTGCGAGAGGGCAGGAGTTTCGGAAAATGACTTATATGCAACTGGGTAAATTTGAAACCATTGATCAGCTTGAAGCCGGACGGTATGCTGCATCCTTGCCGTTCATCGATCCTGAGCGGCTCGCTATTTGGGGATGGAGCTATGGCGGCTTTATTTCTTCATCAGTAATGGTGAAAGGCGATGGATTGTTTAAGGTGGGAATAGCCGTGGCTCCGGTTACAAACTGGAGATATTATGACAATATCTATACCGAGCGTTTTATGCGGAAACCACAGGAAAATTCAAAAGGATACGACGACAACTCCCCATTGTTTTTTGCCAATAAATTAAAAGGGAAGCTGATGTTGATTCACGGAACGGCCGATGACAATGTTCATGTACAAAATACGCTCGAATTTGCTGAACGGCTGGTGCAGGCTGAAAAGCAATTTGATATGATGCTTTATACCAATCGGAACCACGGTATTTACGGTGGAAATACCAGAATGCATCTGTTTACATTGATTGAAGACTATCTCAAAAGAAATCTTTAATTGCTGAGGGTGAGAAAACAAAGATTAATTTTTTGTGGTTTATAAAAAAAGTTATATCTTTGCACCCTTAAAAAAATCGATTTTTTAACCATTAACAGAAAGAGAGCGTATCGCTTATGATTATCGTACCCGTGAAAGAAGGCGAAAACATTGACAGGGCCTTAAAGAAACTCAAGAGGAAATTTGAAAAGACCGGGGTAGTAAAAGAATTGCGCGAAAGGCAAAAATTTACCAAACCATCTATCAAAAAACGTGAGCAGAAGTTGCATGCAATTTATGTGCAACAATTGCAACAGGCTCAGGATCTCTAAGCCGCCTATTTTTTAAGTGCGATTTAAGGAAGAAAATTTTGTTTCTTCATAATAATGTACTATTTTTAGTCGTTATTATAAGGAATTGAATTTTCTTCTTTTTTTTGCATGATAAGAACTGCTTTCTACCTGTATCTTCAAAATGTAAAACGATGTTCAGCGCATACTTTTGCTGCCTACAAAGCTGATCTGATACAGTTCGAAACCTATATACAATCCACTTACGGCAATATCTCAGATACAGAACTAACCACTCCTATGGTTCGTTCCTGGCTTGCATCCATGGTTGAATCCGGGCTTACCCCGACCAGCATAAACCGTAAGCTCTCCTCTTTTAAGGCATACTTAAACTATCTTAAAAAAGAAAACATCCATCCACAAGGCATAAGCAGCCGGGTGGCAAGCCTGAAAAAGCCTGTACGTTTACCAGTCACCATTTCAAAGTCTGAAATGAGCAACATTTTGGGCACCCCATCATCATCACTTGATGACCTGACATTTGAAGAACGCCGCGATCTCATGGTTATGGAGTTACTGTATTGTACGGGTATCAGGCGCACGGAATTACTTGGACTCACCCTGGATGACTATGATATTTCGGGCAGCACCATAAAAGTGAGCGGTAAAGGCAACAAACAGCGAATTATACCGCTTCTTCCGCATTTGTCAGCATTGCTGGATGAATACATAATATTACGTGCAGGCATAGCATTGCCCGGTGTGAAAGAAATTATAGTTACCAATCAGGGAAAAAAGGCTTATCCGGTGTTTATTTATCGTATTGTAAAACATTATCTTTGCAATGCGGGTATCAAAGGACGGAAGAGTCCGCACGTTCTGCGCCATAGCTTTGCCACACATTTGCTTGATGAAGGAGCGGAATTGAATACCATAAAGGAATTATTGGGACATGCCAGCCTGGCGGCTACACAGGTGTATACCCATGTTGGCATAGAACGCTTAAAAACCATTTTTAAACAGGCCCATCCAAGGGCATAGAAAAAGGAGGACGTATGAAAGTGAGCATTAACTCAGTAAAATTCAAAACTGACAGTAAGCTGGATAGTTTTATAAACGAAAAGGTGGAGAAGTTATCGGGAGTTTACGATGGAATTATTGGGAGTGAAGTAACCCTAAAACTGGAAAATGTTGAGACACCCGACAATAAAGTAGCAGAAATACGGCTGTTAATCAAAGGAAATGATTTATTTGCCCGCAAGCAAAGCAATACATTTGAGGAAGCTACTGATCTGGCTGTTAGTGCCCTTCGTAAGCAATTGGGCAGGCATAAGGGGAAATTTCAAAAATAATTTTAAATAATTATTCAAAAAAAGATAGAAAGTTTTTGTTCGTGTTAAAATAGTTTCTATTTTTGCAGTCCTTTTTGAAAAGAAGGACTGCTTTTTTTGAAAGAGGAATAAAGTTCTTAGACAAGTTGCTTGCATGGCAATAAAAGGGATACTAAAGGAGCTAAGGCAGTTTAGACCTTCACAAGAATATATATCCTGCCGATGTAGCTCAGTTGGCCAGAGCAGCTGATTTGTAATCAGCTGGTCGGGGGTTCGAATCCCTCCATCGGCTCAGTTCTTTATTTAATTTATTTGATGAATAGTTGGGGAGGTACCAGAGTGGTCAAATGGGGCAGACTGTAAATCTGTTGGCGACGCCTTCGGAGGTTCGAATCCTCCCCTCCCCACAACACATCAAGCGGAAGTAGCTCATTTGGTAGAGCGATAGCCTTCCAAGCTATAGGTGGCGGGTTCGAGCCCCGTCTTCCGCTCAATCACAGTGGCTGGCCGCTGTGTGAAATGTAATAAGTAATCTATAAGCCGATGTAGCTCAGTGGTAGAGCACTTCCTTGGTAAGGAAGGGGTCACGAGTTCAACTCTCGTCATTGGCTCAACTTTTTTTTGAATGTAAGTTTAACAATTTACAATAATTAACAATTATTTAATATGGCTAAAGAAAAATTTGATCGTTCCAAACCGCACGTTAACGTTGGTACCATTGGTCACGTTGACCACGGAAAAACCACTTTAACCGCTGCCATCACCCAGTGTCTTGCTGATAAAGGTTGGTCTGAGGTAAGGTCATTCGACTCTATCGACAATGCCCCCGAGGAAAAAGAAAGAGGTATTACCATTAATACTTCACACATCGAATATCAGACACAAAACCGTCACTACGCGCACGTTGACTGCCCCGGTCACGCTGACTACGTTAAGAACATGGTTACCGGTGCTGCCCAGATGGACGGCGCTATCCTTGTTGTAGCTGCTACCGATGGACCCATGCCTCAAACCCGTGAGCACATCCTGCTCGCTCGTCAGGTAGGTGTTCCCCGTCTGGTAGTTTTCATGAACAAAGTTGACCTGGTGGATGATGAAGAACTTCTCGACCTGGTTGAAATGGAAATTCGCGACCTGCTCAGCTTCTACGGATTTGATGGTGACAATACCCCCATTATCCGCGGTTCAGCACTTGGTGGATTGAACAAAGAGCCCGTTTGGGTTGAAAAAGTTCTCGAACTGATGGATGCTGTGGATACCTGGATCCCACTGCCTCCTCGTGATATTGACAAACCCTTCCTGATGCCGGTGGAAGATGTATTCTCAATTACCGGTCGTGGTACTGTTGCTACCGGTCGTATTGAAACCGGAGTTATTCACACTGGCGACCCTGTTGACATTATCGGACTGGATGCTGATAAACTGAAATCAGTGGTTACCGGAGTGGAAATGTTCCGTAAGATTCTGGATACCGGAGAAGCCGGTGATAACGCAGGTCTATTGCTCCGCGGTATAGATAAGGATGCTATCCGTCGTGGAATGGTTATTGCAAAACCCGGATCCATTACTCCTCATACCGACTTTAAAGCTGAGGTGTATATTCTGAAGAAAGAAGAAGGTGGTCGTCATACTCCTTTCCACAACAAATATCGTCCACAGTTTTATTTCAGAACTACCGACGTAACCGGTGAAGTGCATCTTCCCGAGGGAGTGGAAATGGTTATGCCTGGTGACAACCTTACCATTCACGTTAAATTGATTGCTCCCATTGCTATGGCCAAGAACCTTCGTTTCGCTATCCGTGAAGGTGGACGTACCGTTGGTGCAGGTCAGGTAACGGAAATTATCGAGTGATAATAGTTATTTTGAAATAAAGGTATCCCTCCCAACAGGGGTGCCTTTATTTCTGCCATATTGAATAATGAACATGGCAGAGTTAAACTCTCTAAAGAATTTTACTCAAACGGGTGTAGCTCAATTGGTAGAGTAGCGGTCTCCAAAACCGTTGGTTGGGAGTTCGAGTCTCTCCACCCGTGCAAATAAAAAACCTGGTTAAATGGCAACGACAAATTTACTTACGTACATCAACGAGAGTTACGACGAATTGATGCACAAAACCTC
>JAQVEI010000161.1 GCA_028697695.1 Lentimicrobiaceae bacterium | reverse complement strand
CTAATACTTTTGGTTTATTTATGGAGCCGGCAGAGGCAGGAATTGCAAAGATTTCCGACGAATCGCTTTACAACAAGGTGTTTGGCAATATGTTTCCCATTCATGGAGCTGTATATTGTTTAAACCGCCCTCCGGTAACCGCTTTTTCCTCCTCCCCTGCTGCACTGATGGATTACAACTCCTTTCTGCAAGCGCCCGGGATACGCCATCCTGATAACTCCATAGTTCAAATGCTAAACGAAGCCGGTGAAAAAGCCAGTTTTTTTGCAATATACAATCCACAAAATAAGCATATTTCGCCAGAAGGCACTGCGAGTCCGTTAAAAAAGTGCGAGTTGCTTACCTTTAAAATAAGTACCGGAGAACCTTATATGTACAGCAGCGGAATTCTTTATTTTGAGGCTCCGGCTAAGGAATTAGCTCTTAATGATGAAATTGAAGCTGCTGATTCTATCGCAGCTTCGCCGGTTGAACCGGCAACAGAAGCTGCCATTGGAACAGAAACATCCATCATTTTTACACCACTTATTATACAAGGAAAAAAAGCGGGTGAAAATCAGGTTGCTTTTTTGAGTAACAATTCTTTAAAAGTAACCGACTTTGGCGGTCATACGGTTTTTGAATGGCAAGCCCCTGAAATGCTTACCGGCCAGTTGTTTACCACCGGTTTCACCCAAAGCAGCCAGCCACGATATATAATCACGGGGCAACATTACCTCTATCACCTGTCTGCCGATGGCAGTCTGCTGAACAAAACAAAGCTGCCAGCGGAGATGAGCAGTGCATCAGGCTTTTTTGATTACGAAAGACGAAAAGATTATCGCCTCATCTATCAGGGTCCCGAAAAGAAGATTTACAGTATCACGCTGGCGGGAAAAGTATTGCCCGACTGGCAGCAACCCAAAACCGGTGAATTGGCCATGGCCCCGAAGTTTATCCGGTACACCGGCAAGGATTATCTGATATTTAGCACAGTGCAGGGCGATTTGATTATTACTGACCGCCGCGGGCGCGTAAGAATATCCGTTTACTCCGGTTTTAAAAAATCAAGCAGAGCGGGTGTATTTGAAAACAGAACCAACGCGAAAGGCATTTTCCTCACCGCATCGGTGGATGGCCGGCTTTCGTATGTTACAGATAATGGCGTGGTATCCTTCAGTTCTTTCGGGCAATTTGGTGAGAACCCTTATTTCGAATATGCCGATTTTGATGGGGATGGAAGTATGGACTTTATGTTTTCGGGCGATGAAAAACTTGGCGTATTTACCCGCATGAAAAAAAGCATCGTAGAAATAAAAATAAATGGCGGACAATTGGGCAAGCCATTCCTGTATGCCTCCCTGGGTAAGGGCTGGGTGGCTGTGCGCGATAAAAAAACTTCAAAGGTTTACCTGATGAACAGTAAAGGTGCGCATATTGGCTTAAACAACCTTAAAAGCGATACTGATCCAGTAATTTTTAACCCGGGCGGAAGCCGCCAAATAGTTATGGTAACCTCTCGGAACAACAAAGCAGTGTTTACTACACTGAAATAATTGATTGGGAAAAAACTTGTGGCGGCTATTCCCACTTTATGCAAAAGATGAGCAACCGGTAACAGAACTGGCCTATGGTAGTGTTTGAAAATGCTCTTTTCTATAAATTTGTGTTTAATCTGCTACTTACCTCTTGCTAAACACTCATTGAACCTATCAAATGTATGGCGAGTTTGTACTGAGATGTTTATTTCAACAGATGTTACCATTCCATATAAAAAAAAAGAGGCAATCCGTTTTTAAGAAAGCCTCCTTCTAACCAAACTATTAACCAAATATTATTTACCATGACACTACTATTTGAAATCAGGGCGTTTTGTGCAGACATGCCAGGATCTGCCAAAACAGATTTTAAAGTTCGTTGTCAAATATTTATCACCAAAAGATTAAAAAGTAACCCTGTTTTTCAAAATAATTTTCATTTTTTTTGATCAAATTCGATAAACATCTCACTATCTGAGCTTTATAATTTATTTTTTTAATATTATTTTAATTGTATTAGCATATAACCTCATATACCGGTAAATCATCCAGATAAATGCGCACAATTATGAAAAAAAAGGAGTTAGCCTTTAAGGCAGGGATAAAATTATGATTTAAAACAGCCTGCTTACAGGCTGTTTACTTTTCACTTTTTCAGTTTAATGGTTTCTCCTGCCACAGGCTCATCAGGTGCTGACATGCCGTTCCACCGGTAAAGCAACTTAAGTTTGATGCCATAATATTGAGCAATATCATACATGGTTTCGCCCTGGCTTACGTTGTGTGTACTTCGGCTTCCTTTGCGTTTTTTGGGTTCTACATAAATTGCCTGTCCTTCGGAGATGCTTTGATGTTTCTTCAAATCATTGTATCTTAACAGTTGGAAGTTATGTATCCCCAGGTCGCCGGCAATTTTTTCCACATCGTCACCGGCACGGGCAAAGGTAAGGCGCACGTTGTTGTTGATATAGATGGGCCGATTTCCCTGAGCGACTTCTACATATTTCAGCATATCTGGCTTAAGCATCAATCCGGTAACGTGGACCGGTGGCGTATCCTTCTTCTTAACAGTTTTTGGAGCCGGCACATGCCGCGCTAAAGGAGCTGTTGATTCAGAGTCATACAGATAAAGTTCATTTTCTTCGATAATCTTTATAAGCATATCAGCATAGCGCGGATTGGTAGCATATCCGGCTTTTTTTAAACCGTGAGCCCATCCCCGGTAATCTTTTATGTCGAGTTTAAACAAATCCGCGTAGCGGGGTCTTGAAGTAAGAAAGTAAGAGTGATCATTAAAAGATTCTTCAGCCGACTTGTATTTACGAAAACATTCGTCTTTGGCATCATCATCCTGAATGTACGTATCTCCACTCCATTCTTTGTGACACTTAATGCCGAAGTGGTTATTGGCGAGGCGCGCCAGATTGGAGTTGCCACTGGCCGATTCCAACAAACCCTGAGCCAGGGTTATGCTGGCCGGTATGCCATATTCCTTCATTTTTCTTACCGCTATATCGCGATACATTTCAATATACTGAGCATAAGTAATGTTGGATGAGCCGTTCTGTGTATTTCCGGTGAATACAAAAGCAAGCATCAGCAAAGCAATAAAGAAAGTTGTCTTTCGCATAAACAGGCGTCAATAAAAATTAAAACGCTCAAAAATACAAAATATCCATAACGGTTTTGCGAAACAACGCCTGTGCAGGTTTTTAAATGTATAAATCAGGGAATGTTATTAAATTTGTAAAATCTTACAACACAGTGAGATCTCATCGTGATGTAAGATTAACACCAAAGTATCCTAAAAATAGTTTAATTTAGTGCGATGAATCGCAAACTATCATAATTATGGCCGAACCCACAATTCTCATTGTTGAAGATCATGTTAAAATGGCCGACTCCATAAGCAAGGGTCTCGAAGAAAATGGATTTACGACCGAAGTAGCCTATGATGGGTTCATAGGCAAGCGGTTGACAGATGCTAAAGATTATGAATTGATTATTCTGGACATCAATTTACCGCAAATCAATGGTTATGAACTTTGCGCGCACATTCGCCGCAAAAATCCCACGGTTCCCATAATTATGCTTACGGCCATGGGCAGTACCGAGGACAAGTTGTTGGGCTTCGATAAAGGTGCGGACGACTACATCGTTAAACCCTTTGAATTCAGAGAGTTGCTGGCACGCATCAAGGTGCTTTTAAAACGTGTAAAACCAGATCCAAAAAGTCAGCGGATATTAAAGGTAGCCGATCTGGAAGTTGATTTGGACAGCAAATCAGTAAAACGTGGAAACATCTCCATTGATTTGACGGCCAAGGAATTTCTTTTGCTCGAATATCTGCTGCGCAACAAAGGAAAGGTGGTATCCAAAGCGGATATTGCTGAAAAAATCTGGAACATTACCTTTGATACCGGCACCAATGTAATTGAAGTATATGTAAACTTCCTCAGGAAGAAGATTGACAAAAATTTTCCGGTAAAACTCCTTCACACCCATATCGGCATGGGCTACATATTAAAAGCCGACGACGATGCAAATCAGAACTAAACTAAGTTTACAGTTTGCCTTGCTAACCGGGGCCATACTGGTGGTGTTCTCGGTAGCCATATTTTTGTTTTCGGCCAATCACCGCAAGCAGGAATTCACCAACCGCCTTAGCGAAAAGGCCATCAATACAGCTATGCTGCTTATTGATGTAAAAGAGATTAACAACAACCTGATGCGCATCATTGACAGCTCCAACTACAGCTCATTGGCAGATGCTGAAGTGGTGGTGTTTGATTATTTTAAACGCAGCCGGATATATGTTTCGGGCGGACCCTCAAATTTAAACATTGACGAGGCCCTGATCACCAAAATCATGAATAAGGGGAAATATATCTTCAATCAGGGAGAACGTGAGGCTGTAGGCTTGCTTTACACCAACGGGTTGAGGCGATTTATTGTAATTGCTTCTGCCACTGACATTTATGGCAAAACCAGGATAAACAACCTTTTGCTGGTACTGATGGTAGGGTTGGTGGTGGCCATAGTTTCATCTATTTTGATAGGCATGTTTTTTGCCAAAGAGGCGCTCACCCCAATCAGCAACGTGGTGATCCAGGTTTCCACCATTACTGCATCCAACCTCAACCAACGTTTAAATGCCGGCAACGGCAATGATGAGATCTCTCAACTGGCCACCACGTTTAACCTGATGCTCGACAGACTGGAAAAGGCGTTTATGATACAGAAAAGCTTTGTTTCCAATGCTTCGCATGAACTGCGTACCCCTCTGGCAGCCATCAACAGTCAGATAGAAGTGGCACTGATGAAGAAAAGAGAGCCTCAGGAGTATGAAAGCGTGCTCAATTCTGTGCTTGACGATGCCCGTGGACTGACCTCTCTGGCCAACAACCTGCTGGAAATAGCCCGCTCGGAACAGGACATCCGCTCCCTCAGCATTAAGCCGGTACGGCTGGACGAATTGCTGCTCCAAACCCAATCGGAATTTCAGATTTTGCACCCCCAAAATCTGATAGATACCATCATTCTTGATGAAACCGGAAATGATGACCAGGATTTTACACTATATGGCAATGAAAATTTATTAAAACTCGTTCTTATCAATTTGATTGACAATGCCATGAAGTTTTCATCGGGCAAACCGGTAAAGGTTACCCTTACGTATAAAACAAATGCAATGCTCATCAGTGTTGAAGATGAAGGCATAGGCATATCGGCAGATGAGCTGCAACACATAAAGGAGCCATTTTACCGGGCCAGCAATGCGGTTCATATGCATGGGCACGGCATTGGACTATCGCTGATAACCAAAATTGTAAAACTTCACGAAGGTACCATGGAAATTCACTCTGAATTGAACCGTGGAACTAAAGTAAGCATTACATTGCCCTACAAAATGACCATGCATGGAACAGATTAAACGATATTTTCCGTTGCTTACAGAAACCCAGTTGGAAGCTTTTGAGAAGCTGGATACACTCTATTCTACCTGGAACGAGTCAATAAATGTAATTTCGCGAAAAGATATCGCACATTTATACGAACGGCACGTGTTGCATTCCCTGGGTATCGCCAAAATATTTACGTTTGATGCCGGCACACGCATACTGGATGCCGGCACTGGCGGAGGGTTTCCAGGCATCCCTTTGGCTATTTTCTTTCCGGAAGTAAAATTTCATTTGGTAGATGCCACCGGCAAAAAGATTAAGGTGGTGTATGAAATTGTCAGGGCTTTGGGGATTAAGAATGTTACCGCTGAGCATGCCCGCCTGGAGAACGTAAACGACACCTTCGATTTCGTAGTAAGCAGGGCCGTCACTGCACTTCCCGAATTTGTAAAGCTTACAGCCAAAAATATTCAGGCAGGGCAACGAAACGGCTTGAATCGCGGAATCATTTATCTGAAAGGGGGCGATTTTAAAGAGGAGCTTGAAACCAGCGGTTGTCACTATAAAATTTATCCTTTAAGTAATTGGTTTAAAGAA
>JAQVEI010000160.1 GCA_028697695.1 Lentimicrobiaceae bacterium | reverse complement strand
CAGGGTGAGGCAGGGCGATTTAATCGTCCAGATGGATAAAACTCAGTTGCATCAGGCCGAAATCCAGCTTAAAAATCTCGAGATAGATTTTAGGCGTTTCGATACACTGCAGAAAGTGGGCAGTGTGCCACAACAACAATATGATCAGTTGAAATCGCAATTGGAAATAGCCCGAAGCAATGTCAACTTTTTAAAAGAAAACACCCAGCTAAGGGCACCTTTCAGCGGCGTTATTTCAGGAAAATATTACGAAGCCGGCGAAATGTATTCGGGGGCCCCTTTGCCGCAAATAGGTAAGGCTGCTATTGTATCGCTGGTGCAAATAGATAAGCTGAAAACCATAGTTCCCATATCGGAAGTGTACTTTCCAAGGGTGAAAAAAGGGATGACAGCGCGCGTAAAGAGCGACTTATATCCTGACAAAAGTATTGAAGGTAAAATATTCAATATTTATCCAACCATTGATCCTGGCAGCAGAACTTTCAATATCGAAATACAAATAGATAACCGCGATGGTTTGTTGAGGCCCGGTATGTTTAACCGTATTTCCATTGACTTTGATAAGGTTGAGGCCTTACTTCTGCCGGCCATAGCTGTCCTAAAAATGCAGGGCTCCAACGATCGCTATCTTTTCGTTGAAAACAATGGTATAGCGCGGCGGGTGTTTGTTACGCTGGGTGCGCGTTATGACGACCTGGTTGAGGTAATTGCCGATGAGCTAAAACCCGGTGATAATATCATCGTTAGCGGGCAGGGCCGTTTGCTTGATGGCGCTAAAGTGCAGGTAGAGAAATAATTTCAATCATACAATAATTTCAATAAAGACTTCATACAATGAGCATATATAAATCCGCGGTAAACAAACCCATTACTACGGTAATGGTTTTTACTGCCGTGATAGTGATAGGCATATTTTCTCTGGTAAAATTACCCATTGATTTGTATCCTCAGATCGATCCGCCGTTTTTGTCGGTGATGACAACCTACGCGGGAGCCAATGCTGCCGACATTGAAACCAATATCACCAAACGTCTTGAGGATGCGTTTAATTCGGTGGATGATATAAAAGAAGTAACCTCCACTTCGAGTGATAATATGTCGATCGTCAACCTGGAATTTAACTGGGGGGTAAATCTGGATGAGGCCACAAACGAGGTGCGTGACGTAATCGACCGCATCTACGATTTGCTTCCCGATGGGGCTGATCGCCCTGCTATCTTTAAGTTCAACACCAGCATGATGCCTATTGTGTTTTATGCAGTAACGGCAGAGGAGAGTTACCCGGGCCTGGAGAAATTGCTGGAAGAAAAGATTATCAATCCACTCAACCGCATACAAGGGGTAGGTTCCGTTTCATTGATAGGAGTGCCCAAGCGCTTCGTATACGTGGATGCGGATCCGAAAAAACTGGACGCTTACGGCCTTACCATAGAGCAAATTGGCAACACCATTGCAGGAGAAAATCTTAATATGCCATCAGGTAACGTAAAGATGGGGAAAATGGATTACCAGCTCCGCATTCAGGGTGAATTTACCGACAGTAAACAGTTGAGTACACTGGTGGTCGGAAATAAAAATGGCATCCCGGTTTACCTGAAAGATGTTGCCATGGTGAGAGATACCATCAAAGACCTCTTCCTTGAAGAAAAAATTGATGGTGAAACAGGGCTACGAATGTTTGTTGTTAAGCAATCGGGTGCAAACACGGTGCGTATAGCACGCGAAATCAATGAAAATCTTGAGAAACTTCAGCATACCCTTCCTCCGGATGTTAAAATTAAATTGATCATTGATACTTCCACCTTTATCAAGGGCTCCATAAACAATCTGTCGCAAACCCTGATGTGGGCATTTATTTTTGTGGCATTGGTGGTGTTGTTTTTCCTGGGAAAGTGGCGGGCAACGTTTATCATTGTACTAACCATACCCATATCGTTGATTGTTTCCTTTATTTACCTGTACATAACGGGTAACTCCATCAACGTTATTTCACTCACTTCGCTGTCTATTGCCATTGGTATGGTGGTGGATGATGCCATAGTGGTATTGGAGAACATCAGTAAACACATTGAGCGGGGAAGCAGTCCGCGTGAGGCAGCGATTTACGCTACCAATGAGGTGTGGTTGTCGGTAATCATCACCACCCTGGTAGTCGTAGCTGTTTTCTTTCCACTTACACTGGTGGGCGGCCTTACCGGGGTTATTTTTAAGCAATTGGGATGGATTGTTACCATAACAGTGGTGATTTCAACCCTGGCAGCCATTACGCTTACCCCTATGCTTGCTTCAAAAATGCTGACCATAAAAAAGGCGAAGAAAACCTCAAAAAGATACAGTTATGAACGCACCATTGAGCCATTGCTTAATCATGTTGATAATTTTTATGAAAAAACACTTCGCTGGTCTTTAAGGCACAAAACTTTTGTGATGATAACCGCCCTGATAATATTCGCAGGTTCTTTGTTTCTGATTAGGTTTGTGGGTACCGATTTTATGCCCGAAGCTGACGAGTCGCGCATTGCAGTAACTGTGGAGCTGCAAACCGGAACACGGGTGGAAGAGACGATTAAAACCACCCGAAAGCTTGAAAGAATCATACAGGAGCGTTATCCTGAAGTCATCATTTTATCTTCCTCATCAGGTGCTGATGATGAGGGCGGCATGACTTCCTTATTCAGCACAACCGGTTCGAATATGATCAATATAATGGCACGGTTATCCGATGTTGCCGACCGTGACCGCAGCGTGTGGGACATCGCCGATGATCTGCGCGCACAACTCGCTTTGATTCCCGAAATTGTTAATTCCTCGGTAACCACCGGTGATGGCAGCGGAGGCATGGGGGGCAGTCAGGTAGATGTGGAAATTTATGGTTATGATTTCAACGCGACCAATACCATTGCCGAAGAGATAAAACTGAAACTGCAATCGTTAAATACAGCCACCGATGTGAAGGTGAGCCGGAAAAATGATAAACCCGAATTACAGATAGTCCTCGATAAAGAGAAACTGACACTGCATGGCTTAAACAGTGCTTCGGTATCTGCCATGATTAGAAATCGTATAAACGGGATGACTGCTTCTTATTTTAAGGAAGAAGGGGAGGAGTACGAAATCAGGGTGAGATTGGCGCAGGAATTCCGTAGTTCAATTTCCGATCTGGAAAATCTGACCATAGCCACACCCATGGGACAATCCATCAAACTTAAAGAGTTTGCTAAGGTAGAAGAGTTCTGGGGGCCACCGGCTATTCAGCATAAACGAAAAGAAAGAATAGTCACCGTTTCAGCCAAACCAAACAATACCTCACTGGGTACGCTGGCCAAGGATATCAATAAAATTGTGAAAGAAACACAAATACCACAGGAGGTGCTGATACAGGTAGGAGGCGCATACGAAGACCAGCAGGAGTCATTTATGGATCTCGGGTTACTGATGCTCATGAGTTTATTGCTGGTGTTTATCGTGATGGCTTCCCAGTTTGAGTCATTTACCATGCCCTTCATCATTATGTTTTCTATCCCATTCGCGTTTACGGGCGTTATATTTGCCTTGTTGATCACCGGAACCACCTTAAGTATTGTGGCTGCATTGGGGGCGGTTCTGCTAATTGGAATTGTGGTTAAGAATGGAATCGTGCTGGTGGATTTTACCAACCTGATGCGTGACCGCGGCATGCGGCTGTACGATGCTATAGTTGTTTCAGGCAAATCGCGTCTGCGGCCTGTGCTGATGACCGCCATGACCACTATACTTGGTATGTTGCCTTTGGCGCTGAGCACCGGCGACGGTTCGGAGATATGGAGCCCAATGGGCATTACCGTTATTGGCGGACTGGTATTTTCAACGGTGGTTACCATGGTTATTGTTCCGGTCATGTACGGGGTACTTGCCCGAAGCGGTGAGCGTGACAAAGTAATGAGGCTTAGAAAGAAATTTCAGAATATCGATTAATGCCTGCATTAAAGCAATTGTTGGAAGCGCGGAACCTCCGCAACATAGCATGCTGTTATAATGCAATGCGATTTGCGGAGGCATTCGGCCCGCTCAAAGCGGTTAAAACAATTACATTAACACCAATCAAACTTAAATTATGAAAGCTGTATTTATCGTTTTTAATCAGGCACATACCGAAAGGGTAGAATATATTCTGGACCAATTGCGTATTAGCGGGTATTCCTGGTGGAATGAGGTGAAAGGACGGGGTTCTGAAACGGGAGAGCCGCGCATGGGTACCCACACCTGGCCCGAAATGAACTCCGCTCTGATAACCATAGTGGAAAATGATAGGGTAGAGCCGCTACTCGAAAAGGTGAAACGCATAGACGAAATTAACAAAGAAGTAGGTATACGCGCCTTTGTGTGGGATATTGCCCACAGTGTTTGATGTTCGGCTGTTGCCAACGCTCAAAACTATACCATCCGGAAATTATATGCCTGACTGGCAGGCCGGTTCATGCATTGTGACCTGTTTGAACGGTTGATGATGCAGCAATAGGATTAGCGGAACAAGTCGGAGATGTTGATTTGTTTTTCATAAAGATGAATTACGTCGTCCAGCTCTACAACAAAAACCTTATCAATACGGTGGAGCGTCTGATGGTACCATATTTCAATGTATAGATCATCCAGGCTGTAAAGTTTTACAATATAATACATGTAAATACGTTCGAGCAGCTCTGTTCCCCGGGCGAAAAGCACAGCCACTTTTTCATTCATTTCCATGTTTTCAAACTCATGCATCTTCATGCAACCCTCCCTTTGTTATGCTCTTGATATTTCAATGTGATATTTTTCTTTCAGGTATCTTAGATGCTCCAGACTTGTGGCCTGATCGTAAATACGTACAAGCTCAATTACACCTTCGTGACTGTAAACGCCGGCCTGGGCAGCATCGTAAATCTTATGTTCCCAGTTGTTGCGAATTGAGTTACTAATAGATTCAAATTGCGGACGGGGTAAATAGCGGTCGACCTCCAGGTAATAAATATCCGCCATATCTGTATCCCGGTAGATACCCGGATCAATCTCCTCAATAATCATATATTTACGTACCGTGATAAGGCTGATATACGGTTTAACGTTACGGTTGGCTAAAAATTCAATGCCATATTTGCTGTATAGTGCGATAATGGCAGGTAAATCGTCGTAAGTATCCATATGAATACGGATACATCCTGAGATACTATTCTGCAGTTCGAGCCATCCCATCACAGCATCGAAAGTGTAATCGGTTGTTTTTTTGATGTAACGCGTGATACGGATAAAATCATCCATTTCGTCAAGGCCTCTGGTTTTAATCACTGCAAAGATTGACCGTGGCTTTTGCTCCTCCTCTTTAACCGGAATATGATAATGATCGTAAAAACCCGGATATGGGTCCAGGTCTTCCAGTATAAGTTCACTGAATTTATGTTCTGTCGCCAAACTGGCCAGTTTCTCTTTTTTTATAACAAAACCAAGAGACTTAATAACCTTTTTATTCTCCATTTGCAGTGTTGTGTTTTGAATGAATATAAAATTTTTCCCGTCATAAGTTAATAACACCTTTCTCACTGAAATGTTAAATAAAAATTGTGTGATTTATCACGTTTTGTTTTATTTTAAATGTGAAATTATTAACAAAACCGGGTTGATATAAAACCTGGCGCAACATGGAATTGATAAGAGGATTGCACTATCTTTGGGTTTTGAATTACCTTATCTGTATTCAACCAATGTTTTAATCTATGCGATTGCGAAAAGAAATTCCCAATATCATTACATTGTGTAACCTGTTGAGTGGCGCTCTGGCTGTAATATTTGCCCTCGATGGCTCTTTGCTTATTGCTGTTGCGCTGGTGGGTTTGGCTGCAGTATTTGATTTCTTTGATGGTTTTGTTGCGCGTTTGCTAAACGTTAAATCTCCTTTAGGCAAGGAGCTTGACTCACTGGCCGACGTCATTTCGTTTGGATTGGCACCCTCTATTGTTTTGTTTATCCTGATTAAATCCAATGTTGATTTGCTGCAATTTCCGAATTTAGGGCCATACCTTCCCTATGCCGCCC
>JAQVEI010000159.1 GCA_028697695.1 Lentimicrobiaceae bacterium | reverse complement strand
ATTCAAAAATTGATGATTATATTGATGAACACCAATTGCCCGTACCAAAATATAACAGGAACAATCATTTTTTTCAACCCAATTACACCACGACCATATTATACGAAACCAGGAATCGTATGAAAGAATTAAAAATTACATCATAAACAATCCAAAGAAATGGGAAGAGGACACCCTAAGCTAAAACACAGGCAACACTTAACCCTATTAGAAAAATATGTGCAACGGAAGAAAAATATGCACTTGCCAAAATCAACTGCGAACAAATGAAAGAAGTTTCTTGAAGTTGAACAAGCAATGTTTGCATTCCTGAAAACGTCGTGACTATGGATGCATCACATTACGAAGATTTTCTTTTGGAAAGGCGGAAATTAATGGCGAGAAAAATTAAAGATTACTATGCTTCCTTATAACGATAAAAGCCGATCCCCTAATCACGCACCCCGCGCCACTACAGCTATAGCTCTAAGGGAGAGCATCTCACACCACTGTATCCATCAACAAGCCTGGGATAAACCAAGCGGCTCACCAGCATAAAAACCGGGAGAGGAATCACCGGGACACCAGTGCAAGACAATAAAATTTTGAAGGAATTGAGTGGCTACATCCTGAAATGTGGCTTTACCGGTTAGCCTGTCGCTAATTGTCCCGGAAATCTTTTTTACGGGTAAGCTTAAGATCTTGTAATACACTCGCTTTTACCTTGATGTAAAAATTCCAGCTTTTATAGTAACCTATGGGTATCCAGTTGAAGCGCATTTCCCAGCAATGCAGGTCGCGGTATATGTTTACAGAGGCATAAGAGAGTTTATTCATTTTAAGGTCATAATCCGAGCTAACCGAAACCTTCCATTTGGGCGTCACATTAATATCGCCTGTAAAACCCAGGGTTTGTATTACTTTACCTTTCATATTATCCAGGGCCGGCATATACTGCCCGGTATAGTTGAGGTTGTACCTTATATTAAAACTCCAGGGATTGTTCCAGTCAATGAAACCCTGTGGATTGAATGCAGGCTCATTAAGCTCCTCTTCTACCCTGCTCTCATCATCCTGCACCGCTGCAGCAGGGCTCTTCTTTTTGCCCGATGCCAGATCATAATTAAGAGAGAAGTTCCACGAAGTGCTTTGCTTGCGCAACAGCCTGCGGTTAACATTCCATTCAAACTGGTTCAGGCGTTTGCCTGTTTCCGTAACGATATATGGGTCGTAGGCAACCGCGTATCTGATGACCAGCTTTTTAAAGAGGGTGGTGCGTGCATCCAGGGATATAAGTGACCACCTAAGGCTATCGCGGGCCAAATCGTAGGATGAGCTTAGAGAGACACTTTCAAGCAGTACAATTTTTTTCGTACCGCTCACCGTATCGCTTCGCGAACGTACCTTCATTTCCAGGTTGTTGTTTAATCCAAAACTGATACGCCCCGAGCGTCCATCGGGGGGAGTACCATAAACAGAGCGGAATCCCATGCCATCAAATATAGAATACCGGCTTATCGTACCCAAAGTATCGGTTTGTACTGTTCGATAATATCCAAAGGTCGATTTTCCAAAATCGGGTCTTAGCGTAAGCGCTGCTGAAGGCTTCAACACATGCCGGATGGCACGTACCGGGCCGCGTTTGAACTGCAACAGTCCGTAAAGCGTCGTATTGATGGAAGAGGTAAAACTAAAATCACGCGCTGTCCTGAACCCAACAATGGTGTCCTGGGTAACATAGCCCACCTTATAATTTTCTCCATTCCATAAGGTATCGTTTACCCATTCGCGGTGTACAGTTTGAGTATACCAGCGTTCGGTATAATCCAGGGAATTGCCCAGGGTAAAATAGCGCAACAGCTTAAAGCTTAGGTTAACCGGAATTTTATGCTGCATGCCGTTTCTGAACGATTCGTACATGCGGAGTGTAAACAGCAAACTGTCGGGCACATTCACCTCGTTCTGCGCCGTCATACTGTAATTGACGCTCACGTTGTCGTACCACTTGAAGTTACCACTCTTCCCCGGTTTCCTAAAGGGATAAAACCGGTTGGCTGACAGGGAGATATAAGGCGCCGTAAGGTTTACCATTCGGGTAGAGGTGTTCTGACTGTGGCTCAGAGAGGCCGAAAAAGCCAGCTTATCCCGCATCAGCGAAGTTTGATAACTGATGCTCGACGAAAACGTATTGGTGAGCATATCGGCAGTGGTGCGTGGATTATACCGATTCATGGTATTGGATACGAAGTTCACGCTGGCGCTAAACCTGGATTTGGGCCGCGCCCTGGGGTCCTGCACATGCGACCAAAACACACGAAAATCTTTTCTCTTTGTAAAACTGGGTGTTTCTCGGATGCCTTCCGTATTGATGGCATAGGTGAAATTAAACGAACCACTGTATTTGTATCGTTTCTTATAGTTAAACGTTGGTTTTAAAGCCCAGCTTCCGCGGGAATAGATGTCGCCGATGAGCTTAAGCTCCATATACTCGTTGATGCCAAAGTAATAACCTCCATTTTCAAGGTAAAATCCGCGCTCCCTCGATTCACCATAGGTAGGTATCAATATGCCTGAGGTTTGTCCCCTTTTGTTGGGGAAAAGCCCAAAAGGCAGCACCAAAGGCAGGGGGACATCCTCAATGGTTAGAAATGCAGGGCCAGTCACAATTTTATTGTTCGGGATTACCTTAGCCCGCGTAAACTGTATGCTGTAATGAGGGTGTGGCAGGTTGCAGGTGGTATACGCCCCATGGTTCAGGTTGCTTACATTGTTTTTAAGCTTCTTCACCACCTCACCATGCAAATAGCCCTGGCCTTCCTGAGTAACAACGTTTTTGATGATGCCCTTGGTGGTCTTAAAATTATAATCTATCTGCTCCGAAGTGAACTCCTGATTGTCCTCTTTAAATACCGGCTTGCCTGTAACTTTACCCCCGGAATCTATTAAAGGCCTGGCTTTTAGAATACTCGTGTTGAAGTTTAATTCAATAAAACCTGCCGTTTGATGAATCTTTTCATACTTGATATCTGCATCGCGGTACATAAATACTTTGGAGGTCTCCAAATCGATAACAATAGAATCCGTTGCCGAGTATACCACCTTGCTATCGATGGAACTCTTGCGTTTTTTGGGGCCGGTGTGTATCACAACGCCCGTATCGGGCAAAGCGGAAGAGCTGCCCAGTGTATCCAACGAAATAAGCAGCGAATCACCCGGAATTTGCTGTGCACAAGCCACTGTATAGGATGCCGGCCACAGTATGCCTGCGCACACCACAACTGCTACAAGTATCAGCCAGACTTTTATTTTATATACAGTGTATCTCAATTAATGCTAAATTTGTAAATGAATCCGGGCCTTAAAATCACTTGAAATCTGGGAATAAGGTGTTCATTTTATAAGCCGGAAAAATATCATATATGTGAAAACCATTGATTTTTAACTTCTTATGCCAAACACAACCTGCTCAACATATGAATTTTTCCATGGTTCAAAACTAACTAAAATTAAGATGGTGTTAAAACGCATTTTTCTTTTATTTATTCTACCGGCATTTTTCATTGCTTTGCCTGATATGGTCAGCGGGCAGCAGGTGCGTAAAGTGGTCATTGATGCCGGCCATGGCGGCCACGATCCGGGTGCCCGGGGGAAACACTCCAGCGAAAAAGACATTACCCTGGCCATAGCCTTAAAAGCTGGAAAATTAATAGAGCAAAACCTCAAAGATGTTGAGGTCATTTATACCCGAAAAACCGATGTGTTTGTAGAATTATTTCGCCGGGCACGCATTGCCAATGAAGCCCGTGCCGATTTATTCATCTCTATTCATTGCAATGCCAACCCCTCCACATCACCTTACGGGGCCGAAACCTATGTAATGGGGTTAGACCGCAGCAGCGCCAACCTCGCTGTTGCCCAGGCCGAAAATGCAGCCATATTGCTCGAAGACGACTATCATGTTCAGTATGAAGGCTTTGATCCATCTTCTCCCGAGGGATACATCTTCTTCAGTATGCTACAAAACGCTTTCCTGGACCAAAGCCTGAACCTGGCTTCAGGCATTCAGCATCACATGCGTACCGGCATCAATATAAACGACAGGGGAGTGAAACAGGCAGGCTTTTTGGTATTGTACAAAACAACCATGCCTTCGGTGCTGGTGGAAACAGGATTTATCAGCAACCTGAAGGAAGAAAAAGTACTGAATTCGGATGAAGGACAGCAACGTTATGCTGAGGCTATATTCAGGGCAGTGAGAGACTATAAACAATCGGTAGAAAGATATGCCAATGCCGGAAAACCACCTCAGATACAATCTGCTCCGGTGGAAACAGTTGAAAATAACGATAAAAATGAAAACCATGCAGCAGTCGCTAACCCAAATAAAGTAAGTTTTAAGGTTCAGTTTATGATATCAAAACATGAAATCAGCACAACCTCAAAACAATTTAAAGGAATTGAAAACATAAGCTATTATAAACATCAGGGAATGTATAAATATACAGCCGGAGATCTGGCTACCGAAAAAGAAGCCCTCGAACTGCGGAAACATATAGTCAAACAAGGCTATAACGATGCTTTTGTGGTGGCATTTAAGGATGGAAGCCGTATATCGATGGAAGAAGCCCGGCAATGGTGCACTCCATGAGCAAAAAAATTCAAACTATCAGGCAATGAAAAAGATAAAGATTAAGTTATCGAGAGAAATAAAAGCAGGACTATTTACCATCCTGACACTTGCTGCCTTTATATGGGGTTATAACTTCCTGAAGGGAAAAGATATTTTTGGCACTCAACGTACCTTTTATGCAGTATATGATAATGTAGCCGGATTGATGACTGCCAACAGCATCACCATAAACGGACTGCAGGTTGGGCAGGTTAAGGCAATTTATTTCAACCCAAAAAATTCAGAGGAAGTCATCGTCGAACTGTTGATTTCCAATGATGTGGATATTCCGTCAAATTCCGTTGCCCGTTTATTTAGCTCCGACCTGCTTGGCACACGCGGAATACAGATTATTACAGGAGATGCAACCACGCTGGCCCAATCGGGCGATACCCTGCCATCCGTCATTCAACAAAATCTAAAGGATGAGCTCAACGATATGGTTGAACCCATCATGCAAAAAACTGAAAACCTGATTACTACCATTGATACCGTGCTCACCGCAGTCAACGATATTTTTAACATAGAAACACGCGAGAACCTGATTACCAGCATCGAAAGTTTAAGAAACATTATTGTTAATCTGGAAGGCATTACCCATTCGGTAGATACTTTGGTCGAAGGGCAGAAAAGCCGCCTGGCAGGCATAGTTGAAAATATTGAATCTATCAGTACCAATATTAAAAACAATAATGCCAACCTTACCAGAATAATTAAAAATACTGCCCTCATCAGCGATACGCTTGCCCGAGCTGAGGTAGGTGCTACCATGCGTCAGCTCAACCACTCTGTAGCGCGGCTGGATGCGCTTACCCGCGAAGTGGAAGAAGGCAGAGGAACTCTGGGTCAACTGCTGAAAAACGATACCATGTACAATGAGTTGGAGAACTCTTCAAGAGAACTCAAGGAACTGCTGCGCGACATTAAGCTCAACCCTGGCCGTTACGTACACTTCTCCGTCTTTGGTAAAAATCCGAACAAAAAGCCATATACCGACCCCGGTGAAGAAAATGAAAAGTAAACCCGGATTATACTCTCTTTAACAGGATTTGAACCCTGCAGCATAACATCAGCTTAAATCCGCTGAAGTCCGATTGTTGTAGGTGGGCCACTTCGCGATAACCCGGTTGATTGCGAAAATGCAGGCTGCAGCAGGCATCAAAATGTGAGCGCTGCATGCCTTTAAACAGGGTATCTCTCCACAGCGGATTGAATTATCCTATGTCTATCGGGAACTAAAGTCATCCATTTCGCACAAAAAAAATCCCGCAAAGGCTCAAGGCTAAAATAATTCCTATAATTTTGCATCCATAAAATAACATGGTATGGGAAGAGCATTTGAATTTCGCAAGGCACGCAAAATGAAGCGTTGGGGCAATATGGCCCGGGTTTTCACCCGTTTGGGCAAAGACATTGAGATGGCCGTAAAGTCCGGCGGAGCCGATCCCGATTTAAA